>JADFTO010000314.1 GCA_022560215.1 Pseudomonadota bacterium
AGGTGCTTCGTCACGTCGTCAAGCACCCCCAGCATGCCGATCGCCGGGGTCGGCAGCACCGCGCCGTCGGGCGTCTCGTTGTAGAGCGAGGCGTTGCCGGAGACGACCGGCGTGCCGAGCGCGGCACAGGCCTCGGAGAGCCCGATGATCGACTGCTCCAGCTGGTAGGCGACCTCCGGCTTCTCCGGGTTGCCGAAGTTCAGGCAGTCGGTGATGGCGAGCGGCCGGGCGCCGACGGCGGTGATGTTGCGCCAGGTCTCGGCCACCGCCTGCTTGGCGCCCTCTTTCGGGTCCGCCGCGCAGTAACGCGGCGTGCAGTCGGTGCTCATCGCCAGGGCCTTTTCCGTGCCGTGCACCCGCACCACGGCGGCGTCGCCGCCCGGCCCCTGGACCGTGTCGGCCATCACCGATTGGTCGTACTGGTCCCAGATCCATGCCTTGCAGGCGAGGTCGGGGGAGCCCAGCAGTTTGCCCAGCGCCGCCATGGGATCGGCGGGCGGGGCCACGTCCTCGGCGTTTAAGTGCGCTCGCTTTGGCGCCGGGCTCCGGGGCCGGTCGTAGACCGGCGAGGCTTCGGCCAACGGGTCGATGGGGAGGTCGGCGACCACGTCCCCGCCCATGGTCAGCACCATGCGCCCCGAGTCGGTGAGCTCGCCGATGATGGCGAAGTCGAGCTCCCACTTCTCGAAGACGCTGCGCGCCGTGTCCTCGGCCCCGGGACGCAGCACCATGAGCATGCGTTCCTGGCTCTCCGAAAGCATCAGCTCATAGGCGGTCATGCCTTCCTCGCGCGCCGGAACCTTGTCCAGGTCCAAATTCACGCCCATGCCGCCCTTCGACGCCATCTCGAAGCTGGAGCAGGTCAGCCCGGCGCCGCCCATGTCCTGGATGGCGACGATGGCGTCGGTGGCCATCAGCTCCAGGCAGGCTTCCAGGAGCAGCTTCTCGGTGAAGGGGTCGCCGACCTGCACCGTCGGGCGTTTCTCTTCGGAATCATGGTCGAACTCGGCGGACGCCATGGTCACCCCGTGGATGCCGTCGCGCCCGGTCTTGGAGCCGACGTAGACGATCGGGTTGCCCACGCCCGAGGCCGCCGAAAGGAAGATCTTGTCGGCCTCGGCCACGCCGACGGTCATGGCGTTGACCAGGACGTTGCCGTTGTAGGAGGCATCGAAGTCGCATTCCCCGCCCACCGTCGGCACCCCGATGCAGTTGCCGTAACCGCCGATCCCGGCCACCACGCCGGCCACCAGGTGCCGGGTCCTGGGATCGTCGGGACTGCCGAAGCGCAGCGCGTTGAGCGACGCCACGGGCCGGGCGCCCATGGTGAAGATGTCGCGCAGGATGCCGCCCACCCCCGTCGCCGCGCCCTGGTAGGGCTCGATGAAGGAGGGGTGGTTGTGGCTCTCCATCTTGAAGACGCAGACCTTGCCGCCGCCGATGTCGATGACGCCGGCGTTCTCGCCGGGGCCCTGGATCACCCAGGGGGCCTCCGTGGGCAGGGTCTTGAGCCATTTCAGCGACGACTTGTAGGAGCAATGCTCCGACCACATGACCGAGAAGATGCCGAGCTCGGTGAGGTTGGGCTCGCGGCCGAGGATTTCCAGGACCTTGCCGTATTCGTCGCGGGTCAGCCCGTGGTCCTCGATCACTTCCGGCGTGATCCCGCTCATCGGCCAAGGGCCTCCACCAGGGCGTCGAACATTGGCCTGCCGTCCACTCCGCCGAGCCCGGCGTCCGCCGCCCTTTCGGGATGCGGCATCATGCCGAGGATGGTGCGGCCGGGGCCGAAGATGCCGGCGATGTTGTCCAGGCTGCCGTTGGGATTGCCTTCGTGCGTTACGGCGCCGTCGTCTTCGCAGTAGCGATAAGCGATCAGGCCGTCGTCCTTGAGGCCCTCGATGGTGCCAACGTCTGCGAAGTAGTTGCCGTCGAAATGCGCGATGGGCATGCGCAGGACCTGGCCCGGCCGGTAGCCCCTGGTGAACACCGAGCAGGTGTCCTCGACGCGCAGATGCACGTTGCGGCAGATGAACTTGAGGCCCGCGTTGCGCATCAGGGAGCCGGGCAGGAGCCCGGTCTCGGTGAGGATCTGGAAGCCGTTGCAGATGCCGAGCGTGGGCACGCCCTTGCGGGCCCGGTTCGTGACCTCGCGCATGATCGGGGAATGGGCCGCCATGGCCCCGGAGCGCAGGTAATCGCCATAGGAGAAGCCCCCCGGGATGACGATCAGGTCCACGTCCGGCAACTCGGAGTCCCCGTGCCACACCATGAGAGGGTCTTTGCCCGTGCTTTGTTCGAGCGCCACCCGGACGTCGCGGT
>JADFTO010000126.1 GCA_022560215.1 Pseudomonadota bacterium
AGGCCCGGGAAATTGAGCCGCCGCGCCAACTCTGCTAGGGTCCGCACCGGTTTTCCTCCCGGGCCCATGGTAATCCAAATGGCTGCCGACATCGCCGCCAATCTTGCCACCGTCAAGGGGCTAATCCACGCCGCCGCCCGCGGCGCGGGAAGGCCGGCGGGCTCGGTCGAGCTGGTGGCCGTCGCCAAGACCCAACCCGCTGGCATCGTGCGGGCGGCGCTGGAGGCCGGGCAGCGGACTTTTGCCGAGAACCGGGTCCAGGAAGCGGCCGAAAAGTGGCCCGGGCTCAAGGCCGATTTCCCCGACGCCAGGCTGCACATGGTGGGGCCGATGCAGACCAACAAGGCGCGCCTCGCCGCCGAGCTGTTCGACGTCATCGAGACCGTGGACCGCCCCAAGCTGGCCCGCGCCCTGGCCGCCGGGATGGAGAAGGCGGGCAGGGAACCCGAGTGCTTCATCCAGGTCAACACGGGCGAGGAGCCGCAGAAGGGCGGCGTCGCGCCCGCCGGCGCCGACGCCCTCATCGCCGAGTGCCGCGATGGCCTCGGCCTGCCGGTGACGGGTCTCATGTGCATCCCGCCCGTGGACGAGGAGCCCTCCCTTCACTTCGCGCTCTTGCGCGAGATCGCGCGGCGCAATGCCCTGGAGGGCCTGAGCATGGGCATGAGCGCGGACTTCGAGGTCGCCGTCGCCTTCGGCGCCACGTACGTGCGCATCGGCACCGCCGTCTTCGGGCCGAGGGCATTTTCCACGTAAGTGGAAATGCGATAAGCCCGCGCGGCGCTTGAGCGGCCAGAGGCAGAATCTAAGGCGGATCGGGGCTGACCACCAGGCGGGCCCCGGTCGGGCAGGCGGCGAGCAGGTCCAGCAGGTCGTCCAGCGCCAGCGCGACGCAACCTTCCGTCGCCGGGTAACCGGCCCGGGCCACGTGCAGGAAAACGGCGCTGCCCCGGCCGTCGATCACGGGGTCGTCGTTGTAGCCGAGTTCGACCAGCACGTCGTAGATGCCGTCGGTGCGCCACAGGACCTCGTGGCCGCCTTCGTGGGGGAGGCGGACCAGCCGGTTGTACTCGGGACACCCCGGCGCGTCGCACCAGCCGTCGTCGGGCCTGAGCTCGCGGACCGGCAACGTGGTCTCGGGCCGGGCCAGCCGGTCGGGCCGGTACATCACCCGGCGCAGGGGAAAGCGGCCGGCGGGCGTGGTCCCGTCGCCTTCCAGCTTGTTGCCGCCGATGCCGCCCAGGCCGAGGGCGCAGCTGACGGAGGCCGCGCCGTAGACGAGAACGCCCGGCGCATGCACGCGGATGTCCATGGGAGTCTTATAAACCCGGGCGCCGGTAATGGGGACTCCGGTTCAATTGGTGATGTTGAGCCTTCTCGCCGTCGTCGCGTCGGAAAGCTTGGCGCCTTCCTCGTAGCGGGCCAGCGCCGTCAGCATGACGTCGGAAAACCAGCCGCCGGAAGGCGCCACGGCGGCGCTCCCAGCCTCCCGCCAGGGGCCGGGATCGAGGGAAGGCGTCCGCCTGGCCACCTGGGCCGGGCGCGCCGGGGCGTCCGCCTGGCCGGCGAACCAGGGAAGGAGTCCGGCGCCAGAGGCGGCCGTCGCCGGGGCTCCCCTGCCGTCCGTATGCGCTCGGCCCGGGGAGGCCTGGACGGCAGGGGGGGCAGGGGGAACCGGAGTGTAGGCGGCCAGCTCGACGGGGGGCGCGTTCACGGGCACCGGAGGCAGGCCGGCTTCGATGCGGAGCACGTTGATCTCGGCCAGGGTGGTCTCGACGATGGGGCCGTCTGTTTCTTCGCCGGCCGCGGTGCCGAATGCCGCTATTTCCTCGATATCCTTGTCCCCTCCGTCTCCGGCGTCCGCGCCGTCGTCCTCGAGCAGGGCCAGCAGGTGATCGCCCGGGTCCTTGCCCGTGCCCTCCTCGACGATGACGCTGATGATGGAGGCGATGAGGCCGATGGGGCCGCCGAACAGGGTGCCGCCGAGGACCCGGGGGGCCGGATCGAGGGTGTCGCCGGTTATGTTCCGGTAGATGTTGGAGATCAGCGGGATGTGCTGAAGGGGGTTGATGATGTCCAGGAAGTCGAAAAACGTGAACCCGTCCTCGCCGAAGGGCCGGAAGCCGGGTTCGGGAGGCGCTTCGGGGGCGGGTGCGAGTGCCGGCCCTCGAAGGGGGGAAATATCCGTCAGGTCGTTCATGTTCCCGCGCTGTCCTTGACGCTTAAACATAATGCAAGCGCGGTGCCAGGATGAAATCGTTTAAAATCAATGAGTTGTTCTAGCGGGAGCGGAGGCAGGATCGGCCGCCCTGGGCAAGATGTGCCCCTTCGGGGGGCTCACCCTAGAACAAATGGCCGCCGCGGACCGCCTTGGTCCTGAGGTAGGCTTCGTTGTGCTTGTTGGCGGGAAAGGAATGGGAGACGCGCTCGGTCACGCGGATGCCGCAGCGGGAAAGGGCCGACACTTTTTCCGGGTTGTTGGTCAGCAGCCTGATGGCGCCGAATCCCAACTGGCGCAGCATCTCGGCGGCGGGCAGGTAGACCCGTTCGTCGGCGTCGAATCCCAGCTGCTCGTTGGCGTCGAGCGTGTCGAAGCCCCGGTCCTAGAGCTCATAGGCACTGAGCTTGTTGACCAGGCCGATGCCCCGGCCCTCCTGGGCGAGATACAGGAGCACGCCGCTCCCCGCCGCCGAAATCTCTTGAATGGCGCCCCGCAACTGGTCGCCGCAGTCGCAGCGCAGGCTGCCCAGCAGGTCGCCGGTAAAGCATTCCGAATGCAGCCGCACCAGGGCCGGCTCCTTAGGGTCCCCCATGATGATGGCCAGGTGTTCCAGGCCGCCGTCCAGGGGGCGGAAGGCGATGATCCGGGTGTCCTCGGCGCCGCTCAGCGGCACCCGCGCCTCGGCCACGGCGGCAAGCGTGCGGGCCGCCGTCTGCTCGTACTGGAAGATGTCGCCGGCGTCCACCAGGAGGAGGTCGTGGCGGGCGGTCCAGGCGGCCAGGTCGTCGGCTTCCGGGTCGGCCAGGACCGCCGTCACCGCCGCCGGCAGCAGCCGGGCCAGCTTGGCCAGGCCCACCGCGGCGCTGTCGCAGCCGAAGGCGGGGGCGGCGGCGAACCTGCCGCTGACTGCGCGCCGGGCATCCTTGGGCAGGGTGGCCAGGGGATCGGCGAGGGCGTGGATCAACTCGGCCGTCAGGCCGGCGTCGGCTTGCACGGTGACCACCTTCTCGTGGCTCGCGAACTGGCCCAGCACGGCGGCGCGGCGCGCGGTGATGGCGAGGACGGGGGTGCTGACGCTCAGGTCCGCAATCTGGTCCAGGCTATCGGGCGTCGCCGCCTCGGCCGCCTGGACGAGGACCCGGGCCCCGGCGCCCCCCGAGACGGCCACCAGGCGTCCCCGGCGCAGTTCGGAGACGGCGCGGTCCACCGCCAGCAGGGAAGCCGGCTCCCGCGAGGCGGGCATCAGGCGGTGGGGCATGGGCTCGAATTCCCTTTCAACGGTGGACACGGCTCCCGGGCCGGCGATCCCTAGAGCATTTTCCACCTAAGTGGAACCATGCGATAAGCCGGCGCAGGCCGAGAGTCGCCAAAGGCAGAACTGAGACGCGATATCCATTTAAATGGATATCGCTCTAGGCCGGCGCCCGCGCACCATAATCCCAAACGGTCTCCCCGGGAAGCGGCCCTTGCCCGGGCCCCGGAAAATTTCCGGCGGCGGCGGTCCGCAGAAATCCGTATTGGAACTGGAACAAAAAATCCAAGTGGGCTACCGTCAGGGGACTCGAACAAGGCGGCGGCAAACCATGAGCGACGGCAAGCGCGTCCTGATCGTCGACGACGACGACACCCTCCTGCAAATGCTCAGCGAGCAGTTGCAATTGCACGAGGAGTTCGTCCCCACGGGTGCCAAGACCGGGGCCGAGGCCCTGGAACTGGCCAAGGAGGACCATTTCGACGTCATCATCCTCGACGTAGGACTCCCCGACATGGACGGCCGCGAGGTCTGCCGCCTGATGCGGCGCAACGGGGTGACCTCTCCCATTCTCATCCTGACCGGCGCCGACACCGAGGCCGACACCATCCTGGGCCTGGATTCGGGGGCCAACGACTACATCACCAAGCCTTTCCGGCTGGGCGTGCTGCTGGCCCGCATCCGCGCCCACATGCGCCAGCACGAGCGCAGCGACGACGCGGTCTTCACCATCGGCCCCTATACCTTCCAGCCCAGCGCCAAGCTCCTGGTGGACAACTCGGACAACCGGAAGGTCCGCCTCACCGACAAGGAGGCCGCGATCCTCAAGTACCTGTACCGGGCCAGCGACCGGGTGGTGAGCCGGGAAGTCCTCCTGGACGAGGTCTGGGGCTACAGCGCCGAGGTCACCACGCACACGCTCGAGACCCACGTCTACCGCCTGCGCCAGAAAATAGAGAAAGACCCGTCAAACGCCCGCATCCTGATCACGGAACCGGGCGGCTACCGCCTGGTGCCCTGACGACCCTTGACTTCTCCCCGCTCTAGCGGTTGCCGTGGCTGAGGCGGTGGAGCACGTCGTCCAGCTGCTCCAGCGATGTGTAATGGAGCTTAAGCGTCCCGCCTTCGCCGCGGTGCCTGATCTCCACCTTGAGGCCGAGCAGGCTGGTGAGGTCCCGCTCTATGGCCGCGGTGTCGGCGTCCTTGGCGGCCGGCCGGCGGGGCTTGGCCCCGCGGGCCAGCTTTTCGGCCTGGCGCACGTTGAGGCCCCGGCCGACCACCTTGCGGGCCAGGGCCAGGGGATCGTCGGCGCGCAGCAGCGCCCGGGCGTGGCCGGCCGTCAGCTCGCCCCGGTCAAGCATCTCCTTGACCGGCCCGGGCAGGCCGAGGAGGCGCAGCATGTTGGCCACGTGGCTGCGGCTTTTGCCCATGGCCTTGCTCAAGGCTTCCTGGGTGTGGGAGAACTCCTCCATCAGCCTCTTGTAGGCCTCCGCTTCCTCCAGGGGTGACAGGTCCTCCCTCTGCAGGTTTTCCACCAGGGCGATTTCCAGGGCCTCGCTGTCCGAAAGCTCCTTGACCACCACCGGGATCTCGTGCAGCCGGGCCATCTGGGCGGCCCGCCAGCGGCGCTCCCCGGCGACGATCTCGAAGGCGCCGGCCTCTTCGGCGTGACGGCGCACCAGGAGGGGCTGCAGGATTCCCTTCTCGGCGATGGAGTGGGCCAGCTGCCGGATCGGGCCCATGTCCATGCGGCGGCGGGGCTGGATGCGGCCGGGACGGACCAGGTCGATGGGCACCGTCCGCATCGTCTGGGGTTTTTCCAGGGCGGCGTAGTCCTCCGCCCCGCCGCCCAACAGCGCCGATAGTCCCCGGCCCAGGTTGCGGCGCTTGCCCTCGGCCGCCATCAGGCGTTCGCCCGGCGCTCGCGGCGGAGCACCTCGCCGGCCAGGTGGAGATAGGCCCGCGACCCGGCGCAGCGGGTGTCGTAGACCAGCACCGGGCGGCCATGGGAGGGGGCCTCGGAGACCCGGACATTGCGCGGGATGACCGTCTTGAAAACCGTGTCGCCGAAGTACGCGCGCACGTCGTTGGCTACCATGTTAGACAAGTTATTGCGTCCATCGAACATCGTTAACACTATACCTTGTATGTAAAGGGTTGGATTGAAGTTGTTCCTGACCACCTCGACGGTGTTGATCAGGTGGCTGATTCCCTCCAGGGCGTAGAACTCGCACTGCAGGGGCACCAGGACGGCCCGGGCGGCGACCAGGGCGTTGACGGTGAGCAACCCGAGCGCCGGCGGGCAATCGATGAAGACGTAATCGTAGCCCCCCGCCCCATGGCCCAGCGCCTGGTGCAGCCGGAATTCCCGGCGCTCCGTGTTGACCAGCTCGATCTCCGCGCCGGAGAGGTCCATGCCCGACGGCACCAGGTCGAGCCCGGGAATGTCCGTCCCGATGGCGGCCCGGGCCAAGGGCGCCTCCCCCATGAGAAGGTGGTAGGCGTTGACGTCCCTGCGCTCCGCGCCGACGCCGAGCCCGGTGCTGGCGTTGCCCTGGGGGTCCAGGTCGATGAGGAGCACGCGTTTCTCGACGGCGGCCATGGCCGTCGCCAGATTGATGGCCGTCGTGGTCTTGCCGACGCCGCCTTTCTGATTGGCGACGGCGATGATTTCGAGCCCGCTGGAGGTGCGTTCAGTCATGCCGACGAGAGAGATTTTCCACCTTGAGAATCACCCCGGAGGGATCAGACAGGCTTATCGATCGACTCACGTCCATCTTCCATATTTTTGCCGATTCCGTCAATTCCTTATCCGCCTTTCGGCCTTTGAGGAAAAGGCACAGCCCGCCCTCCCTGACGAAGGGCCAGGCCAGCCCGAGGAGCCTCGGCAACGGCGCCAGCGCGCGGGCCGTGACCACCCCGGCCGGGAAGGGCGCCAGGTCCTCGACCCGGCAGTCGTGAACGCCGGCCCCGGCGCCCGTCTCGCGCATCACCCGGGAAAGGAAGGCGCACTTGCGCCCGTTGCTTTCCACCAGCTGGACCCTGGGCGCGCCCATGATGGCCAGCACCAGGCCGGGCAGCCCGGCGCCGCTGCCCAGGTCCAGCACGGCCTTCCCGTCATCGGGGAGCAGGGGATGGAGCTGGGCCGAATCGAGAACATGACGCCGCCAGGGATCATTCAGGCTGGCCCGGCCCACCAGGTTGATCCGTTCCCCCCAGCGCCGGAGCAGGTCCACGTAAACCTCCAGCCTTTCGAGGGTGTCGTCGGCGACGCCGGTCAGGTCCTGGAACCCGCTGGGGGTGAGGGGGGCACGGGGGGTGAGAGAGGATTGTTTCACGTGAAACACCAGAGCGCTATTCAGGCCGTCAGCCGGCCCTCCCGCCGCCGCACCTGGCCGAGGAGAATGGTCAGGGCCGCCGGCGTCACGCCCGAAATGCGGGCCGCCGCCCCGATGGTCGCCGGGCGGGCCCGGGACAGCTTCAGGCGCGCCTCGGCGGAAAGCCCGGGCATGGCGTCGAAGTCGAGACCGGCGGGGAGCGCCAGGGACTCGTCCCGGCGGAAGGCCCGGATGTCGGCGTCCTGGCGGCGGATGTATCCCCGGTAGCGGGCCTCGATCTCAAGCTGCCGGGCGATGTCCGGCGGGATGTGGGCGAGCCGGGGCCAGAGCAAGGCCAAGCGCGCCATGTCCACGCCCGGGTAGGCCAGCAGTTCCCGGGCCCCCCGGCGCACCCCGTCCAGGTTGACCTCGATGCCCGAGTCCCCGATCCGGTTGGGGGTGGCGGAAAAGCCCTCCAGCAGGGCCCTGGCGTCCGCCAGCGCTTGTGCCTTGCCGGCGAAGGCGCGGGCCCGAACATGGGAGACCAGCCCGGCCGCCAGCCCTTTCGGCGTCAGCCGCTGATCGGCGTTGTCGGCCCTGAGCAGCAGCCGGTATTCGGCCCGGGACGTGAACATGCGGTAGGGTTCCTCGGTGCCCAGGGTGACCAGGTCGTCGATGAGGACTCCAATGTAGGCGTCGGCCCGGTCGAGGACGAAGGGCGGGCGGGCGGCCGCCGCCAGGGCGGCGTTGGCCCCGGCCATCAGGCCTTGCGCCGCGGCCTCCTCGTAGCCCGTGGTGCCGTTGATCTGGCCGGCGAGATAGAGGCCCGGCACACGCTCCGTCTCCAGGGTGGGGCGGAGCTCCCTGGGATCGATGAAATCATATTCGATGGCGTAACCGGGGCGCAGCATGCGGGCCCCCTCGAGCCCCGGGATGGTGGCCAGCATGCGGACCTGGACCTCTTCGGGCAGGGACGTCGAGATGCCGTTGGGATAGACGGTGGGGTCGTCCAGGCCCTCGGGCTCCAGGAAGATGCGGTGGCTGCGGCGGTCGGCGAAGCGCACCACCTTGTCCTCGATGGAGGGGCAGTAGCGGGGGCCGGAGCTCTCGATCCGGCTCGAATACATGGGCGAGCGGTGCAGGTTGGCGCGGATCAGCTCGTGGGTGCGGGCCGTGGT
>JADFTO010000127.1 GCA_022560215.1 Pseudomonadota bacterium
CCAGATCAGGTTCTGAATGGCCATGGCCAGCGCGATGGTCTCCCGGTCCCAGCCCCGGGCCGCGGTCATGGGCTCGAGGAAGAGGCCGAAAATGGAGCGCACCCCGAACCCGATCATGGCGATCAGGCATCCCACCAGGAGGACGGCCAGGGGCGTGCGCCAGGGGTGCGGGCGACGGTCGGTCATGGAAGGGTAAACCTTAGTTCAGGGGGCCGCGTAAGCCGGGTCCTTGTCATATCCCGCCCGCATGGCCCCTGTCCACTGAGCGGGCGTCACGCCGGCATCAGGTCGAAGGCGATGGAAACCCGGGTGCCCGGGTCCCGGAAGGGGATGGTGCGGTGAGAGAAATAGGACGGGAACAGGATCATCAGGCCCGCTTCGGGGCGGAAGGCGCGGGTTTCCGGCCGGGCCCGGTTGTGGAAGTGACCGGGGGGGCGGCCGAATTCGATCCAGCCGGCTCGCTCCCCGGCACGCTCCGCGATGAAGTCCGGCACACGGGCATAATAGACGCCGCTCAACCAGGCCGCCGGATGGATGTGGGGGATCTGGTGTCCCTGGCCTTCCATGACCACGCCCCAGACCGAGAGGACGAGTTCGTCCGCCGCCGCCGCGATCCAGGGATGGCCGGGATCGGATCCCAAGTCCCGGCGGTAGGCGTCGGCGGCGGCCCGGATGGCGGTTTCCAGATCCGCGACCGGGCCCCCGCCGAGCAACTCGCCCGAATGGCGGGCCTCCCGCGTGGCGTGGCTTTGCGGGGCCGGGCTCAGGCTCGGGTGCCCCTCCACGTGCCGGGCCAGCGCCTCGTTGAAGGCGGCCAAGTCCGCGTAAGCATCCGGCGGCGGGATAGTGCGGGGCTTGAGAAAGCGCTCCAGGTCCACCAGGGCCCGGGCCTCGCCGGCCAGGCCCAAGTCGCCTAGCGCCAGGGCCCGATAAGCGAGCACCGCGGTGTCCGCCGGGCGCCGGGCCAGGAATTCGTCGCAGACGGCAAGCGCCGCCTCGGGCTCCCCCTGCTCGAGCCGGAGGTCGGCGAAATTGGCGTGGGCCTTGGCGAAGTCCGGGTCCATGTGGAGGACGCGCCGGAAGGCCGCGCCCGCGTCCTCCAGCCTTCCTGTCTGTTGCAGGGCGACGGCGATGTTCAGCGCCGCCGCCGCGTGGCCGGGCTCATCGGCGAGCACGCGCCCGTAGGCCGCCATGGCGTCCTCGAACTCCCCCTTCTCCTGGAGCGCGATGCCCAGGTTGTAGCGGGCCTGGCCGAGTTCCGGCGCCGACTCCAGCGCCCGCCGGCAGTGATCGGCGGCGGCCTCGAAATCCCCCAGTTCCTGGAGCACGGCTGCCATGTTGGTCAACGCCTCCGGGCTCGATGCATCCAGGGCCAGGGCCGAGTCGTAAGCGGCGCGCGCCTCCTCCAGCCGGCCCAGCGCCGCCGCCACGTTGCCCTGCCCCAGCCTCGCCCCGGCATGAGCGGGGGCCATGGCGGCGGCTTTTCGGTAAGCGGCAAGCGCCTCATCGTTGCGCCCGCCCTTTTCCATGAGCACGGCCATATTGAACCAGGGATCGGCGTAGCCGGGATCGGCGGCGATGGCCGACCGGTAGGCCGCCTCGGCCTCGCCATCGCGGCCCAGCGCCGAGAGCACGTTGCCGAGGTTGTTGCCGGCCTCGGCGTGGCTGGGCGCGAAGGCTACAGCCGTTTGCAGCAGGTCCAGGGCTTCGGCGGCCAGGCCCGATTGGAAGGCCGCGGCGCCGGCGAGGTTGAGGGCGTCCGCGTTGCCGGGATCCGACTTAAGCGCCTGGCGGCAAAGAGGCAGGGCGGATTGCGCGTCGCCGGCACGAAGCGCGGCGGCGGCGCGTTCCAACAGGCCGGCGGAGGCAGGCCTTGGGGGCGGCGGGGACGGCGGCGGCGGGGGCCTGGGCCGGGCCTTCATCGCCCGGCGCCTGGGCGGCTTCCGGGGTTTCCGCTTTTTGACCTTTTTCATGCGCTCCCTTGTATCAGGGAACGCGCGGGCGCCCAACAGGCGGGGGGGTCAGATCAGGGCGGCCAGGCCGGCGATGACGGCGGCCACGACCGCGGCCTCGAAGATGTGAAAAGCGCGAATATGGACCTTCCCGGCTTGGGAGCGGAGCGTATTGATGCCGAAGATTTCCATGCCGTCTCGTCCGCCGCGGAAGTAGTTGCTCATCTTGTTGTTGCCTCGAATTTGGGAAACCGCCGAGGGGGCGCCGGCGCTACAGGCCGAGGTCGGCCGAACGGTTCCCGTTAAGGGGGTGTCCTGGTCTCGCGAAATGATCATTGTATGTCCCGGCTAAAGGAGTGCGGGGATGCGGGTATTTACAACCGATCCACCCATTGGCGCCAGCGGCGTTTCGTCAACGCAGCCATGCGTCTGGCGCAACTCGAGGCGGCCGGGCGCCCATTTCCGCCGGGCCTTTGCCAGCGCCGTGCCCTATCTTAGGCGTCCCGATGCCGCCGGCGGCGGCGGGCAACCACTAAGGAGGATCAAGCCATGACGCCCGGCGATGACTTCTTCAACCTCGACGATCCCGATCAGGGCATATTCCGGCAGCTGGCGCCCGGGATCTCGACCCGGGTTTTCGTCGGTGACAAGGCCATGCTGTCGGTGGTCACCCTGGCTGCCGACGCGGAAGGCCGGGTCCATTCCCACGCCGAGGAACAATGGGGCGTGCTCCTTGAGGGAGACGCCGTGCGCATCCAGGACGGCAAGGAATTCGCGGTCAAGGCCGGGGACTTCTGGCTGACGCCGGGCGGCGTCCCCCACGGCATCCGCGCCGGTCCCTCCGGCGCCCGCATCCTCGACATCTTCAGCCCGCCTCGTGAGGCGTACCGGAAGAAGGGCGCGGGGTTCGCGGCGGATTAGAGGGGGCGCGGCGGTACAAGAGAAAGACAGCAAGCTGTTCCGGGGCGACGGGACGCAGGATCAACCCAAGGGGCGACGCTATCTAGCCGCCACCCGATGCGCGCCTATTCGGCGGGGGCTCGTTCCGCCCCCTCCGCCGCTGCCCTCGCGGCGCGTCCCGAGAGCAGGACGACGATCATGCACAGGATCATGAAGGCCGCCGAGGTGTAGAAGATCCACGACGGGTTCCCCATATCCAGCATGAAGCCGTAGACCACGGGGGCGATGCCGCCGCCGAGGGACGAGCCCGAAAAGACGAAGCCGAAGACCTTGCCCGTGGCGCCCCGGGGGGCCGCGTTGCGGATCATCATGTCGCGCGCCGGGCGGATCATGCCGTTGACGAAGCCGGCGATGGTGAAACAGAAGACGATCAACGTGTAATGGAGATCGACGCCGCCGATGATGGCGATCAGCAGGGCGGCGACGCACAACCCGCCGCCCGCCACCAAATCGTGGCGCCGGGTCTTGTCGGCCACGTAGCCGCCAGCGAGCACGCCGAAGGCGCTGGCGAAGAGAAAGCCGGAGACGGCGCCGCCCGCGGCGGCCACCGGCATTCCATGGAGCGCCATCAGCCCGGCGACGGCGAATTCCCGGAGGCCGCTCCCCGCCATCGAGGAAAGGCTGAAGAAGAGGAAGAGGTAGAGGATCGGCGGCGAGGCGAGGACGTGGCGGAGCATAGCGCCCGTGGTCATGTCCGCGTCTTTCGCGCTTTCCGCCGCATCCTTCCGCTTGCGCTTGGCGGGCGCGCCGTCCCGGAGCACGCTCCACTGGGCGCCGATGGCGAGGGTCACGACGACGCCGGCCAGCCCGCTCGCCATCAGGGCCAGGCGCCAATCCCAGAGCGCCGTCAGGGTGAGGACGACGGCCGGCGCCAGCGCCGTGCCCAGGTGGCCGCAGAAAGTATGCACGCTGAACGACCGGCCCATGAAATTCTCGGGCATGGAGCTGTTGAGGATGCTGTAGTTGGTGGGATGGATGACGGCGTCGCCGAGCCCGAACAGGAGAAAGAGGGCCGCCAGCACGATCAGGGAGTCGGTGGTCCCGATCAGCCCGATGGCGAGCGAACAGGTGAGCAGGCCGAACAGCAGCATGGCCTTGGCGCCCATTCGGTCGACGGCGATCCCGGCGGGGAGCTGGAGTGCGCCCGAGGTGATCTTCCTGACGCTCAACAGCACGCCCAGAACCGTGTAGCTGACGCCCAGGTCCTGATGCAGGAAGGGAAGCAGGGGCGGCAGGGTCATGGCGTAGAAATGGCTCATGAAATGGGCCGCGCCGACCAGGCCCAAAGCCCTCACATGGGGTTCGCGAATGGCGGCGGCAACCTTCATGGGCCTACAACTCCGAGCCGGCGCTCCCCTGTAGGATACGCCGGCTTCCCTGGCATCAAATTAATGGTTCGTGCTTGAGAGCGATATCAATTTCCGAGGTGGCGCGGGCGGCGGCGGTGGGCCAATTCGGGCCCAATTCCCCGGCCCGGCCCAAGCCCCCCCATTCCCTCGCCCGCGCCGACGGGCTAGGATGGCCGCTCCCACTGACCGCGAGGAGCCCAAGACGGTGCGGATCGACGTCATCTTCGATTCCGTCTGCCCCTGGTGCTACATCGGCAAGCGCCGGCTGGAGAAGGCCCTCGCCCTGCGCCCCGGCCTCGAGCCCGACATCACCTGGCGGCCCTTCCTGCTCAACCCCGAGATGCCGCCCGATGGCATCGACCGCGCCACCTACCTGGTCCGGAAATTCGGCAGCGAGGCCAGGGTGCGCCGGGTCTACGGCGCCATCGCCGACGCCGGGCAGTCCGAAGAGATCGACTTCGCCTTCGACAGCATCCGCCAGACCCCGAACTCGGTGGACTCCCATCGCCTGGTGCGCTTCGCAGGGGAGGCGGCCGGGGACGCCGTCGAGGCCCTGTTCCAGGCTTATTTCCTAAGCGGCGCCGACATCGGCGAGCGGGACGTGCTGGTCGGCATCGGCGCCGGCATCGGCCTCGAGGCGCGCGCTTTGCGCGCCTACCTGGAAAGCGATGCCGACATCGACGAAGTGCTGGCGGAGAACGCCCGCGCCCATCGCCTCGGCATCAACGGGGTGCCGGCCTACGTGTTCGACGGCGGGATGGTGATTTCGGGGGCCCAGGACCCCGCCATCCTCGCCCGGGTGATGGACGTGGCCTGGGCCGGCGCCCCAAGAGCACTAGCGCTCTAAAGGCGGGTAGGCCCGGTGATCTTCCCCCTCTACGACGACAACCCGACCCGGCGCAGCCCCCTGCTCACCGTCGCCCCGATCGGGGCGACGACGGCCTTCTTCCTTGCCGCCATGAGCACCGACAACCCCGATGCCCCGGCCGCCGAGGCCTGGAACCCGGCGCCGCCGCGGGACCGGCGCAAGGACGGGAACAAGGACCGATGACCAGCCCCCTGCACCAGATGACCATGGGGTACTCCGCCGCGGACGACCGGCTGATGCTCAGGCTTTCCACCCGGGACATGACCGAATACCAGCTCTGGCTCACCCGCCGCTTCGTCAAGGTGATGTGGAAGGCGCTGATCCAGATCCTGGAAAAGGCGCCCCAGGCCAGCCCCCAAGCCAAGGGCCCGGTGATGGCCGCGGAACACATGGAGGCGGTGCGGACGGCGGAACTGTCCCGCAAGCACGACGAGGGCACCAAAAAGGCCACGCCCGAGCCCGAGCTGGTCACCGGCGGCACGGTGAAGGCGGTGGCGGGCGGCCTGACCCGCCTGGTGTTCAACACCAAGGGCGGGCTCACCTACACCTTCACCCTGAACAAGAAGTTCCTGCACCTGTTGCTTCACCTGACCGCGTCCTGCTCGGCCCGGGCCGGATGGGACCTGGAGATGGCCGTCGGGTCGGGCAACGTGGTCATGCCGGCGGACCCAACCCGCCCCCATTGAGGGGGCTCACCCGGGGATGGCGGCGGGGTTTTCCAGCAGGCGGCGGATGTTGGTTGTCTAATTAGACAGTTAGGCGACTTGACGCCGGAATCTCATATGTTAAGATTGTGTAAATAGTCTGTCTAAATTGGCGGCTCGTGGACAATCTAAATATAAAAGCGGACTGGGGCTTGCATGCTGACCAGTAAACAGATTCTCGAGCAAAGCGGAATCTCCAGGGCAACATTGAACAACTACATTGCCCTCGGACTCCTGCCGAAGCCGCTGGTAAAAAAACCCACGACAATTCACGGGCGAACCCGCCGGCTCGGATTCTTCCCCACCGACGTCCTTAAAACGATCGAACGCGTGCAGGCGTTAAAGCGGGAGGGATTCCCCATGGCGGAGATCGCTTCAAGGCTCGCCTCCGAGGGTAACGGGGAGACGGCGAAACGGAAAAGCGGCGCATCACCGCCGGCTTCACCCTCTCCCCTGAAATCGGGCAGCCTCCGGCTTACCTTGGATGCGATCGATCAGCCGGCCTACCTGGTAAACAGCAACTTTGAACTCGAGTGGGCGAACGAGTCGGCGATAGAAAGCCTATTCGACGGCAACCACGAATTTCCCGGCGACATTTCCGAACGAAACCTGTTCACGATGTTTTTCAGGGGAAATCAAATCCGGACGGTACAAGGCGGAGACGATATCCTCCGCTTCCATTTGTCCGTCGCCAAAAAGCGGGTTCCAAAATCATCCCTGGTGCCGATGAACAAACACCTTGAAAACGGTGACCTTCACCGCTTGATGTGCTTGTACGAGGAGACGGAAGCCGTGGAGGGCGCGTCCTTGGTGCGTACCGAGGCCAATTTTGCGCCACCGGGATCGGAAGAACGCTGGCACGACATCTATGCCTCGTTTTTCCGGGAGGGCATTTTCTTCGCCTATTCCAGGACCGATGAGTCCGGGAACACCATCGCCGAGTTGCTGGCGCGGCGCGATATCGTCATCCGCGACCTGTTGAGGAAAAGGCTCCCTTACCTGACGCTGCTATCCGTCCTGGTCGCGGACTTGCAGAATTCGGTGAAGATCAGCGCCGAACTGCCGCCCGAGGAATACTTCCAGCTGATCAATGAAATCTGGGGGGCGATGGGGCCCAAGCTGCGGAAATTCTATGCCACCCACGGCAAGCATGTGGGCGATGGCATGGTCTATTACTTCCTTCCTCAGCCTGACTGCAACTATGTGCTCAACGCCATCCGATGCGCCTTCGAGATGAAGGCCAAGATAGAGGAAATCAGCCGCTCCTGGCGAAAACGAAAGGGTTGGCTCAACGATCTCAAACTGAATATCGGCCTGGTCGAGGGCCAGGAATGGTTCGGGTCCTATCAGACGCCAAACCATTTCGAGTTCACCGCCCTCGGCGACACCATCAACATTGCCGGCCGATTGAGCGATTTCGCCCAATCGGGATCAATCTGGATCACCAAGGCCATGCTCGGCAAACTGAACCCGGACGAAAGGCGCCTCGTGAACTATGGAATTCGGCGACAGAACGAAAACGGCAATGAATTCCTGGTGCCGACCACGTATTCCCGGGTCTCCAACCTGCTTGATCTCGATAACCCGAAAAACGAAAAGTTTCGGGATCTAGCGGCTCTCCCCATAACCGAGATCATCGACCTGGAAAACCCCAGGGCGTAGTCCCCTGCTAATTCCGTGCTCGGGGCCACCTTTTGCGCTCATTGAGGGGACTCACCCGGGGATGGCGGCGAGGTTTTCCAGCAGCCGGCGGACGCCGGCCAGGCGCTCTTCGCCGTCCTCCCAGGCGCGCCGGTAGACCAGGGTGTGGTCGGGGCGCAGCCTGACCGTGCCCGCCTGGGCCTGGATGAAGTCCACCAGGCCCGCGGGGTTCGTGAAACGGCCCTCGCGGAAGACCACCGTCGCCCCCTTGGGACCGGCTTCCACCCTGGCCACGCCCGCCATCTTGCACAGCCCCTTGACGGCCACCGTGCGCAGCAGGTTGTCGGCCTCCTCCGGCAGGGGGCCGAAGCGGTCGCACAGCTCGGCGGCGAAGGCCCCGATCTCGCCTTCGCCGGCCAGCGCGGCGAGGCGCCGGTAGAGCCCCAGGCGCACCGTCA
>JADFTO010000128.1 GCA_022560215.1 Pseudomonadota bacterium
GAGATTCAGCCATTCCCGGTAGAATTCTTGGGGGCGGCTGGGCCCGACGGGAATGATGCCCACACGTTGGAATCCCAGGGCGTGCGCGCGGGCTTTGATTTCAGCGGAGAGCTCCATGGCCGATGGACGGGAGGCCGGCAGGCCGGTAGAGGCGAGGAAACATTGGCCGCGGCGGCCGCGGTCTCCGTTTACGATAAATCCTCTGCGAGAGCCGCAGCGGTATCGGGAGTCAGCGTTTCCTCATGGCTATAATGGGGATGGTCCACCACGATCTTCAGCCCTGCGGATCCGCCTAGGTCCTGCCATTGCCCTCGCTGCGCTTCGCTGAGGGCGAATCTAAGGTACTGCACGGAACTGACGCGGCCCTCGCCGATCTGACGGGTGTCGAATTCGGCTTTGATGCGGTCGAAGCCGCGAAGCTCGAGCCAGATGTAATTTTCAATCCCTACCAGCTTGGGAAGCACGTCCTCGCGCAACAGTTCGCCCGGGTGCATGGGGGCTAGTCCGTTCAGCATCAGTGGTAATCCTCCATATCGACGTCGAGGGCGCCTTCGTCCCAGCGGAAAGTCAGCCGCCAGTTGCCGGAGATCGTGATCGAGAACGTCCCCGCCCGGTCCCCCTTCAGTCGATGAAAGCGAAAGCCCGGAAGGTTGAGGTCCTCGGGGCGCGATGCCGCGTCGAGAGCCAGGAGCGCCCGCCTGACGCGAGCCGTGTTTTTGACCGGTATCCTGGAGGCATCGCCCCTTCCGGCGAAACGCTTCAGCCCTTTGTGCGTGAACGACCTGATCAAGTTTGTAAGGTATCAGCTTACACATTAATGTCAAGTCATACCTTACATCTCTGAAGTCGCCGGCGGAAAGGGAGTGGCCGGGCCGCCTCACGTCCCGCCGGCGAGTTCCTCTAGGGTCGTGTGGGTGCTGTTGAGCCGGGGCCGCCAGAGGCCCCGGGCCTGCGCCTCCAGCAGCCGCTCCGCCATCTCGCGCAAGGCCGCCGGGTTGTGCTCGGCGATGAAGGCGCGTACGTCGTCGTCGCCGAGATAGGCCTCGAACACGGCGTCGAAGTGGTGGTCCCGCACGCAGTGCGCGGTGGCGGCGAAGGCGAACAGGTAATCCACGGTGGCCGCCATCTCGAAGGCGCCCTTGTAGCCGTGGCGCATGACGCCCCTGATCCATTTCGGGTTGACCACGCGGGAGCGCACGACGCGGGCGATTTCTTCCTCCAGGGTGCGGGCGCGGGGGGTCTCGGGCCGGGAATGGTCCATGTGGTAGACGGCGGGCTGGGCTCCGGAAAGGTGGCGCACGGCCGCCGTCATGCCGCCCTCGAACTGGTAGTAATCGTCGGCATCCAAAAGATCGTGCTCCCGGTTGTCCTGGTTCTGGACCACCGCGTCGACGGATTTGAGCCGGGTCTCGAACAGGCCGTGGGCGGGGCGGCCCTCGGCGCCTGCTCCATACGCATAGCCCCCCCAGGCCACGTAGGCCCGGGCCAGGTCGGCGTCGGTCTCCCAGCCGCGCTCGTCGATCAGGGCCTGCAGCCCGGCCCCGTAGGCCCCGGGCTTCGAGCCGAAGACCCGGTATCCGGCGCGCCTGACGGCTTCGGCCTCAATCACCCCCGTTTCCATCAGCCGCGAGGACTCGGCCCGGACGTTGGCCGCCAGGGGGTTTTGGTCTTCCGGCTCGTCCAGGGCGGCGATGGCGCGGGCCGCCGAATCGAACAAATCGATGAGGCCCGGAAAGGCGTCGCGGAAGAACCCCGAGACGCGCAGCGTCACATCGACCCGGGGGCGGTCGAGGATGGAATAGGGAAGCACCTCGAAGCCGGTCACCCGGGCCGCCTCCCAGGTCGGGCGCGCCCCCATCAGGGCCAGCCCTTGCGCGATGTCGTCGCCGCCGGTGCGCATGTTGGACGTGCCCCAGGCGGTGAGCGCCATGGACCGGGGCCAGGCCCCGTGTTCCTGCATGTGGCGTTCGACGAGGAGCGCCGCCGACTTCCAGCCCAGGGTCCAGGCCGCCGGCGTCGGCACCGTGCGGGTGTCGACGGAATAGAAGTTGCGTCCCGTCGGCAGCACGTCGGGCCGCCCCCGGGTCGGCGCGCCGGACGGCCCCGGTTCGACGAAACGCCCGTCCAGGCCGTCGAGAAGCCCCGTCATCTCGGCCGCGCCCGAGGCTTCCACCGCCGGGCGGATGCGGCGCTCCAGCTCGTCCAGGACGGCCAGGGTGGCGGTCCAGCCAGCCTCCGCCGGTCTCACGCCTGCGACCAGGGCGAGGGCCAGCCCTTCCAGCCTTTCCACCGTGTCGCCGTGGCTGCGCCAGGCATCGCCGCCGGTGAGCGCCTCGGGCCTGGGGCCGGTCCAGGGCTCGGACATGGTGCAGTCCAGGGGATCGAAGTCTAGCCCCAGGTCCGAGGCCAGGGCGCGCATAAGCGAGGCGTCGCCCGGGCCCGTCCCCCGGGGCACCCGGACCAGGGCCACCAGCAGCTCGGCGAGAAGTCCGCCCCCGGGCGAGACGCCGAAAACATGGAGGCCGTCGCGGATCTGCATCTCTTTGAGTTCGCACAGGTAGTTGTCCAGCTTGCCCAGCGCCTGGCCCTCGTCGTCGCCGGCGCCCATGCCGCAGTCGGCGTCAATGCCCGAAGCCTGGCAGAGATCGAGGATATCGGTGCGCAACACCTTGCACCGGCGCGGGTCCATGCCGGCGGCCTCGAAGTATTCGTCCACCAGCTGCTCCAGGTCCCGGAGCACCCCGTAGCTTTCGGCGCGCGTCAGCGGCGGGGTCAGGTGATCGACGATCACGGCGCCGGCGCGGCGCTTGGCCTGGGCCCCCTCTCCGGGATCGTTGACGATGAAGGGATAGAGGTGCGGCAGCGCCCCGAAGGCGGCCTCCGGCATGCACTCGGGCGACAGCGCCAGGGCCTTGCCGGGCAGCCATTCCAGGTTGCCGTGCTTGCCCATGTGGACCACGGCGTGGGCACCGAACTCACCCCTGATCCAGGCATAGAAGGCGAGGTAGCCGTGGGGCGGCGCCAGGTCCGGGTCGTGGTAGGTGGCCACCGGGTCTATGTCGTATCCCCGGGACGGTTGCAGGCAGACCGCGACGTTGCCGAGGCGGAAGGCGGGGATGGAGAAACCTTTGCCGGGGCTGAAAAATGGATCGTCGGCGGGCCGGCCCCAGCGGTCGTTTATTTTCTTCCGCGCCGCCGCGGGCAACTTGCCGAGAAAGGCCTGGTAGTCTTCCATGGACAGGGTCTCGGTCCCGTCCGCCCGCTTGGCGGCGGCGAGCCGGGCCATCAGCTTATCGCCGTCGTCGGGGATGGTGCCGACGGCGTAGCCCGCTCCCTTCATGGCGCCAAGGACAACGATGGCGGCGGCGGGCGTGTCCAGCCCCACCCCGTTGCCCATGCGCCCGTCCCGGCTGGGATAGTTGGCGAAGATCAGGGCGATGCGCCGGTCGCAAGCCGGGGTGCGCCCGAGCCCGGCCCAGCGCCTGGCCATCTCGCAGACAAAGGCGATGCGGTCCGGCACGGGCCGGTAACGGACGATGTCGGTTTCGGTGGCGGGATCCCGCCGGGCCAGCCCCTTGAAGGATACGGCGCGGGTGAGAATCCGGCCGTCCACCTCGGGCAGGACCACGTTCATGGCGATGTCCGTGGCCGAGAGCCCCCGGGTCCCGGCGCGCCAGGCTTCCTCGCTGCCGCTCGAGAACACCACCTGGAGGACCGGGCAATCGGCGCCGTCGAAAGGGCTGGCCCGGCGCTTGGCCCCGGGCGCCGAGACGGAGAATCCAGTGGCGTTCAACACCACGGCGCAGGGATCGTCGGCGAGCAGGCTGGCCACCGTCGCCGCCGCCACCTCGTCCTTGAGGCTGGTGACGTAAAGGGGCAGGGGGTTGAGGCCGGCTTCCGACAGGCCGCCGATCATGGCGTCTACGGCATCGAGGTTGGCCGCCTGGACCAGGGCCCGGTAGAACACCAGCGCCGCCACGGGCGCGCTTGGGCTCCAGTGGCCGCGGACGGCGTCCCGGTCGGGCCGTTCCAGCCCCGGCCAATAGAGCCCGGCGCGGAGCAGGGCGCGGGGCTCCCGCCAGTCCGCCTCGGCCCCGATCAGGCTGGCCGAGTAGTTGAGGAATTCAAGCGCGTTGTCGAGGCCGCCGTGGACGCAGTACTGCCACAGCCGGTGGCAGGCCTCGGTGGGCAGGTTGGAAAGGCCAGTCAGCTCGGAATCGGCGCTATCGTCGCCGGGGAGCAGGGCAAGTGCGATGCCCCGCTCCCTGCACACGGCGACGACTTGCTCCACCCCGTAAGGCCAGTAGCCGCGCCCGCCGAGCAGGCGCACGGCCACCAGCCGGGCGTGGCCGATGACGCCGTCCACGTAAAGATCGACGCTCATGTTGTGGCCGAGGTGGAGCAGGCTGGCCAGCCTGAGGCTGGGGAAGCCATCGCCCGCAAGCCTTTCGCGGGCCTGGGCCAGGAGGGCCAGTTCCGAATCCGCCGCCGACAGGAAGACCATGTCGCCCGGGCTCTGGCCCAGGTCCACGGCTTCCGTGCCGTCGTCGATGACTCCGGGTTGGGCTGCGAGCAGGTGCATGGCGGCTCAGGCCCCGAGGCCCGATGTGACGGCCGACCAGTCCACGCCCTTGAGCCCGATCACCACGAGGTTGCTTTGGCGCTCCTCGCCGTCCCGCCACGGGCGGTCGTAATAGCGCTGGACGCGGGAGCCGACGGCCTGCACCACGTGGCGCATTTCCTTGCCCGTCACGTGGACGAACCCCTTGACGCGCAGGATGGGATGGCTGGCGGCCAGGGCCCGGATGCGTTCTTCCAGCGCCGCCGGGTCGGCGACGGGGCCCAAGGTGACGACCCGGCTTTCGAAGTCGTCGTGGTCGTGGTCCTCGCCGTCGTGATGGGACGGCCGCGCCTCGATGCCATCCTCGGCCGCCGCCTCCAGCCCCAGCACCGCCAGCGCATCGACGACGCCGTTGACGGCGGGGATCACCCTAACGGCCGGGTCGATTTCCCTGGCCACCTCGCCCAGCACCGAGGCCAGGTCGTCGGGGGTCACCAGGTCGGTCTTGTTGAGCACCACCAGGTCGGCGCAGCGGAGCTGGTCCGTGAACACTTCTTCCAGGGGCGAGTCGTGGTCCAGGGCGGTATCGGCCCGGCGTTCGCTGTCGACGGCCTGGGGATCGGCGGCGAACTGGCCGCTGGCGACGGCCGGCGCGTCGATCACGGCGACGACGCCGTCCACCGTCACCCGGGAGCGGATTTCCGGCCAGTTGAAGGCCTTGACCAGGGGCTTGGGCAGGGCCAGGCCGGAGGTCTCGATGACGATGTGGTCCGGGGGGTCGGGGCGCTCGATCAGGATCTCCATGGTGGGCAGGAAGTCCTCGGCGACGGTGCAGCAGATGCAGCCGTTGGCGAGCTCGATGATGTCGCCCTCGGCGCAGCCCTCGATGCCGCATCCCGTGATCATCTCGCGGTCGATGCCGAGTTCGCCGAACTCGTTGATCACCAGGGCCAGCCGCCGGCCCCTGGCGGTCTCCAGCAGGTGGCGGATGAGGGAGGTCTTGCCGGCGCCCAGGAAGCCGGTGATCACGGTGGCGGGGATCTTCATGGGGCCGCCTCCTTAGGGTCCCAGTCGTCCTTCAACAGGGTGGCCAGGCCGGCGGCGACGAAGACCACCCGCTCGGCAACCCGGGCCACGGCCTGGTTCAGGGCGCCCGCCCCGTCGGCGAAGCGCCGCGCCAGGGGGTCCGGGGGGATGACGCCGAGGCCCACCTCGCCCGAGACCAGGACCACCGGCTGGGCGAGGCCGTCCAGGGCGCCGGTCAGGGCCCGGGTCTCGGCCTCGATGTCGCGGCCAGCCGCCATCAGGTTGGCGAGCCAGAGGGTCAGGCAGTCGACGAGCACGGGGCGGTCCGCGTGGCTGAGCGCCCGGGCCAGCTTCAGGGGTTCTTCCACCGTGGTCCAGTCCTCGCCCCGGCGCTCCCGGTGGCGGCGGATGCGCTCGGCCATCTCGGCGTCGCCGGCTTTTGCCGTGGCCAGGTAGAGGCCGGGGCCGTGGGCCTCGATGAGGCGCTCGGCGAAGGCGCTCTTGCCCGAGCGCTGGCCGCCGAGGACCAGGGTGACGGGGGGAAGGGGAAGGCCGATCAGGGAATCCAAGGCTTTGTCCTCCGCCCGAGGATGGTTGGCGCCGACAGGGCCGGGCAGGTTTCCTGGCTCGGGCTCGGCGGCCGCGGCGCCTTCCCGGCGCAAACGCGCGCCAGTGGCTATACGTTGCCGCGGCCTCGCCCTTCACAGTTGCGGGGGCAGCGCCGGAATTGCGGGGGGAGACCCCGCGCACCGGCTTCCCTTTCCCGGCTGAGTTCAAGTCTTATCACATGGGGTTTGAGGGAGGCTAGAGAAAGGTCCTGTTGACCGAGATCACCCGCCACTCGCCGCCGCCACGATCGATGCGGGTCAGGGACAAGGGATCGACGGCGAAGCGGAGCGCCGCCGCATGCCCCAGGCCCTGGGCCTGGGCGATGGCGGCGCGGATGGTGCCGGCGTGGGCCACGGCGACGATGTCCCGGCCCGCGTGCTCTAAGGTGAGGCCCTCGACGGCGGCGGCGACCCGGCGGACGACCTCGGCGAAGCTCTCGCCCCCGGGCGCCGGGTTTCCAGCCGGGTCCTCCCAGAAAGCCCGCCAGGCGTCCCCGTCATGGTCGCGGACCTCATCCCAGGTCATTCCCTGCCAGCGGCCGAAGTCCTGCTCGGCGAGGCCGGCCTCGATCCAGGGCACCCGCCCGGCGATGGCGCTGGCGGTGTCCCGGGCCCGCGAGAGCGGGCTCGACACCCAGACCGCGCCCCTGGGCAGGGCATCGGCCATGGGGGCCAGGGCCGACGTTTCGCGCAGGAATTTCTTCAGTTTGGTGTTGGTGATCCACGCCCGCGGAGGTTTCTCGTCGCCGGTGAGAACCTTGCGGAAAGCCGGGCTCGACATACCGGACGCCTTCTCCATGTCGGCCATCGTCATGCCGTTGTCGATCAAGTGATGATGCACCGCCTTGCCGAAATCATTCAGCGGTGCGGAAGACCGCTTCTTGCGAGTTTTCCCAGTTGTTTCCTTGGTCACGGTCAGTCCCTTTCAATGATGATGTGTGATCGTCTAACGCATCAATCCTACGACAGATAAATTCCGACCGCAACATAATTCTGCAAATTTAGGAAAGTTATTTGCTTCTGTCTTCGATTGTGGTAGGATCGCGGCGGCTGCGGAGTCGCAGAGATGTGACTTGGGGACGCCTTGAATGGGTGCTAAATCCATAACAGGAGAGATGCACGGACCCTGCCCTGCCCGCCAAGGACGAAACAGCCGGACCTAGACTAGCCGGCCCACAGTCCGCGCCCTGGCCTCGAAGCCCCACCCTCGCGGTGGGGTTTCTTGTTTGGAAGTTATTTGCGTCGCGGCATTGCGTCTCATCCGAGGTCTGTCCGCACCTCGTCATCGCCCCCTGACCGAATATCGTCATCGTCATCGCTGCCGGGCCGATCTTCTTTTCGCATGAATGACAGCGTTACGGCGCTCAACCCGAGTTTCGGCGTGTATGTCAACATCATGATGCCGCTAGAATCTGGGACATCTATCGTGCCGGCGGTTCGGATGAGACATTCGCCGTAGATTGCCATGGTCGGCTCTTCGTCCAGCCAGATGACCTGTTTTTCCGTGCCCTCGAATGAACCAGATCCTTGTTGGTATGACCGGAAACCCAAATCGGACCATCGACCTGTCGGCTTATGCAAAACTTGAATGGTATCGACAAAATCCGCCGTGCCTTGTTTCCACGTCGGCCGGCCAAGATTGTCTCCTGGGATAAGTCCGGTTCCGTCCACACTCTTGTTGTTTGTTCCGGCTCCCGTAATTTTACCAAGGAGCTTGCGTTGGATAA
>JADFTO010000129.1 GCA_022560215.1 Pseudomonadota bacterium
TTGAAGTAAGGACCGCTGGGCGTTCATTGCCTGAGCAGGCTCTCAGGCATAAGCGCCGGCGCGCGGTCGCGCTTGCCAAAGGGCGATTTAACAAGCTCAACGCCCTTTGGAATTACCTGACTTTGGCGGGCTGACCACGTTCGCAAGGTCACCACCCGCTCGGCGGGGCGGGACAGGTTGGTGACGCTTGAGCCGTAAAACGGATCAAGGCCGACACGAGGATAGAATTCGCCCGGATGCCATTCCACCTTGGCCACGACGCGCCCCAAACGGTCGGCATCGTTCACATCATCGTATCCGCCGAGACGACCAAAGACGGACTGACGGTGTTGCCCGATCACGCCGTGCCGCCCGTTCTTGCCGCCGAGGGTGTGGGAGAGGACATCGCCAGTCATCTCGGTAAGTACGACGGCATCATCGAGTTCCCGATAGGCAAGCAGTCCAGCCTCCGATGTGACCTTCGATGCGTGAAATTCCGGCTTCAGGCGACGGTCAGAATAGACCCGGAGGCCAGGTGTTTTGATTCACCCATCGGGTGCGCCATCATCATCACCTAAAATTTCCTATAACATTATGATTCTTATAGCAGAATCACGATGAAAGGTCAGATTAGAGTGTGTTTATTTAGGAAATGTGGGCTAACATAAGGGGGCTGAAAGGCGCTTGTGGACTCGCCCTTGCGATTCTATAGTCATCAAGACCTTGTGTCTGAAGGGGCTGTTTTGTCCAGGTTACTACTAGGTTTTGCGTTTTTGGCGCTTGCGCTTGCCGGCCCTCCGGCGGCGGCCCAGGCCCCTTCCCTGGAAGACGCCATGGCCGACAAGGTGATGGGCCGCAACGACGCTCCCGTCACCATCATCGAGTACTCCTCGCTCACCTGCCCCCACTGCGCGTCCTTCCACAAAGACACCCTTCCCATGATCAGGAAAACTTACATCGACAGCGGCAAGGTACGGCTGATCTATCGCGATTACCCTCTTGACGGGATGGCCCTGGCGGCGGCCATGATGGCGCGTTGCGCCGGAAGCAAGCGCTACTTCGGGTTCATCGAGCTCCTGTTCCGGAACCAGGAGGAATGGGCGCAAGCGAAAAACCCGCGGGCCGAGCTCGCCCGCATCGCGCTGTTCGGCGGCATGCCGGAAAAGGATTTCGACGCCTGCCTCAAAAACGAGCCCCTGATGAACGCCATCCGCTCGCGGGCCCAGGCCGACGGCAAAAAGCACGGCATCGATTCGACGCCGACGTTCATCATCGAGGGGGAAAAAATCTCGGGCGCGTACCCCTTCGATCATTTCAAGAAAATCATCGACGACGCCCTAAATCGCTAGATCAAGGAATTCGGCACCGGTGCAATTCACCAAACTGCGTCTTGCGGGTTTCAAGTCCTTCGTCGAGGGCACCGATCTGCTGATCGAGCAGGGGCTGACGGGCATCGTCGGCCCCAACGGCTGCGGCAAGTCCAACCTGATCGATGCGCTGCGCTGGGTCATGGGCGAGAGCTCGGCCAAGAAAATGCGCGGCCAGGAGATGGACGACGTCATCTTCAGCGGCACCGACGCCCGGCCATCGCGCAATATTGGCGAGGTCGTTCTCTATATCGACAACCATGCCCGAACCGCCACCGCGCCTTTCAACGATTCCGACCAGCTCGAGATCAGCCGGCGTATCGAACGCGAAAAGGGCTCCACCTACCGCATCAACGGCAAGGAAGTGCGGGCCCACGACGTGCAGCTCCTGTTCGCCGACGCGGCCACCGGCGCCCGCTCGACGGCCCTGGTCAGCCAGGGCCGTATCGGCGCGGTCATCGGGGCCAAGCCGACGGAAAGGCGTTCCATCCTGGAAGAGGCCGCCGGTATCACCGGCCTTCACTCCCGCCGCCACGAGGCCGAGTTGCGCCTGCGCGGCGCCGAAACCAACCTTGAGCGCCTGGACGACGTGCTCATCACCCTGGACACGCAGTTCCAGAACCTTAAAAAACAACGCCGCCAGGCGACCCGTTACCGCAACCTCAGCGGCCATATCCGTAATGCCGAAGCCACCCTTTTTCACCTTCGCTGGACGGCCGCCGCCAGGGACCTGGAAGAGGGCGAGGAGCGACTGAAGGCCGCCGAGGAAGAGGTCGAGAAACAGGTGCGCCGGTCCGCCACCGTTTCCACCCGGCAGGCGGAAGCCGCATCCGCCCTTCCCGACATTCGCCGGGCCGAGGCGGAGCAGGCCGCCCAATTGCAGCGCCTGATCCTCGCGGGCGAGGGACTGGAAGCCGAGGAACAGCGCCTGGCGAAGGCCGGCGAGGATTGCCGCACCCGACTCCGCCAGCTATCCGAGGACTGGGAACGGGAAAAGAAACTCGCCGCCGACGCCGAGGCCGCCATCCAAGCCCTGAAAGCGGAGCTGGCCGGAAACGAAAAAGCCCGGGACGGCGAGGAAGTTGCCGGGAAGGAGGCCGAGGAAAGCCTTGCCGCCGCCACCAGGACGGTGAACGGCCTGGAAGAACGGCTTGCCGGGTTGACCGAAAGGGCCGCCGCCACCGAGGCCCGGAGGAAGAGCCTCGCCGCCGCCGCCGCCGCCGCCGAGGAACGCAACGGCCGTCTCGCCGGGCGGGCGGCGGACATCGCCCGGCAGCGCGCCGCCATCGAGGCGAAGGTCCCGGATATCGCCCCCCTGGAGACGGCGGAGGCGGAACTCGCCAAGGCCTCGGGAATCTTGGAGCAGGCCCGCCGGGCGGCCCGGGAAGCCGAGGATGCCCGGACCAAGGCTTCCCCGGAGGAGGCGGACGCGGTCTCCCGGCTGCAAGGGGCCGAATCCGCCCTGAACGGGCTGCAGGCGGAGATTCGCGCCTTGGCCCAAGTGCTGGAAACCGGTGACGGGATGGGAGGGACGCCCCTGATCGATTCCGTCGCCGTCGAGCCCGGCTTCGAGGCTGCCCTGGCCGCGGCCCTGGGCGAGGACTTGGCGGCCCCCGCCGGCGGCGCCGGGGCCGGCGCCTACTGGCAAGCCCTGCCCCCCTACGCCGAGGAAACGCCCCTGCCCGAAGGGGCCGAGCCGCTCGGACGGTACGTTTCAGGACCCCCGGAATTGTCTCGAAGACTCTCCCAGATCGGCGTGGTGGCGGGCAAAGAGCAGGGCGAGCGTCTCGCGGACCGCCTCGTCCAGGGGCAGCGCCTGGTCAGCCGGGACGGGGCCTTGTGGCGCTGGGACGGTTTCACCGTTCCGGCGGGCGGGGACGCGGCGGCCTCCCTGAAACAACGCAATCGCTTGGCCGAGGCGCGCGGACAGCTCGGCGACGCCGAGGCCAAAGTCAGGGGCGCCGGCAAACGAGCCCAGGCGGCCAGCGACATTGCCGACCAGGCCGCGAGAAGCGAAACCACGGCGCGCCAAGCCGCCCGTGCCGCCGACGAGGCTTACGCGGAGGCCCGGGATGTTCTCGCCGGGATCAAGGAAAAGACGGCGGCCCTTGCCTCCCGCCTCGCCGGACTGGAAGAAGCGGCCGCCGCCGTCGGCGCCGATCTTGCCGAAACAGAAGCCCTGGCTGCACAAACCGCCCGTGACCTGGAGGCCCTGCCCGAAGACGACGGCATCCGTGAACGCATCGCGGAGCTGAAGGCGTCCCTCGGCGAACAGCGGTCGGTCCAGGTGGAGAGGCAAGGCGCCCACGGAATCCTGGCCCGCGCCGCGGAGCTTCGGAAACGGCGCTTGGGTGATATCGAGGGCGACTCGGTTTCCTGGCTCGACCGCCGGCGGGGGGCTGACCGCCAGTTGGAACTATTGGAACAGCGGCGCCAGGCGGCGGCGGAGGAATTGGAGCGGCTGTCCTCGGCCCCCGCCAGGATCGCGGAGCAGCGCCGGCAACTCCTGAGCAAGACTGAGTCGGCGGACGCCAAGCGAACCGAAGCCGCCGACCGGCTGGCCACGGCGGAAAACAAGGCGGCCGAGGCCGACAAGGCCCTGCGGGAAGCCGAATCCGAACTGGCCAGGTGCCGCGAGGAGCGCGTCCGCGCCGAGGGCGCCGTCGAACAGCACAAGCAGGCCGCCGGTGGCATCGCCGAAAACATCGCCGAAAGGCTGCGGGCCACCCCCGGCGAGCTGGCGGAACTGGCGGGCCTGAACGAAGACGACGAGCCGCCCGAACTGGAGGCGGTGGAACGGCGCCTGGAACGCCTGCTCAGGGAACGTGACACCATGGGACCGGTCAACCTGAGGGCGGAGCAGGAAGCCGATGAATTGAACGAGCAGATCGAAACCCTGAATTCCGAGCTCGCCGACCTGACCAAGGCCATCGACAAACTGCGACAGGGCATCGCCGAGCTTAACCGCGAGGGGCGCAAGCGGCTGCTGGCCTCGTTCAAGGAAGTGGACCGGCATTTCCAGGAGCTTTTCGTGCGCCTGTTCGGCGGCGGCCGCGCCCATCTGGCGCTCACCGAGTCCGACGACCCCCTGGAGGCCGGCCTGGAAATCATGGCCAGCCCGCCGGGCAAGCGGCTTCAGGTGCTATCGCTGCTGTCGGGCGGGGAGAAGGCCTTGACCGCGATGGCCCTCTTGTTCGGCGTCTTCCTGACCAACCCGGCGCCGATCTGCATTCTCGACGAAGTGGACGCGCCCCTGGACGACGCCAACGTGGACAGGTTCTGCTCCATGCTCGAAGACATGGCCCATACCGGCGGCACGCGGTTCCTCATCATCACCCATCACCGGATGACCATGGCCCGCATGGACCGCCTGTTCGGCGTGACCATGTCGGAAAGGGGGGTGTCCGAGCTTGTTTCCGTGGACCTGCACCGGGCCGAGGAGCTCCGCGCCACCGCCTGAGCAACTCCGCAAGGACTTGACAGGTTTATCGGTTTTTCAACCACTTAACCCCTTGACTTCCGTAACTTGACAGCGCGTTGGGCGACGATTACCTTGCGCCCCGCATTTGGCCCCTCTGCCGAACAAGTCACCTCATGAGCGAAGGCGAGCCCCCAAGCGAATCCGAGCCTCCGGGCCCGCCCGGCGACCTGAGGCAACTGGAAGGCCGCCTGCGTCACGCCCGGGAACAGGCGCCAAGGCAAAGCCCGTCAAGGCCGGCCTCCATGCCGGGGTTAGGCCTGGCATTTCGCACCGGCATCGAGCTGGTTTCGGCCCTGGCCGTGGGCGTCGGCATCGGGTTCCTGCTGGACAAATGGCTGGATACGACGCCATGGTTTTTGCTAGTGTTTTTTTTCCTCGGCGCGGCCGCCGGGTTTTTGAATGTCTACCGGGCGGCAAGCGGCATCGGGCTCGCCCCGGGTTACAAAACCCCGCCTGAAGGGAACGCGGAACAGGCGGATGAACAAAAGAACGGCCCGGCATAAGGGCCCAAGGGGATCGTAAGGGGCATCGGCGTGGCCAATCCGTTAAAGCAGTTCGAAATCCACACCCTGATTCCGATTTCGTTGGGCGATATCGACGCCTCGTTCACCAACTCCGCCCTGTTCATGATCCTGGCCGTGGCCGCCATCACCATGTTTTTGACCCTGAGCATGCGCGGAAACAAACTGGTGCCGGGTCGCTGGCAGTCCATGGCCGAACTCAGTTACGAATTCATCGCCGGCATGATCCGCGACAACGTGGGCTCGGAAGGCCGCAGGTACTTCCCTTTCGTGTTCTCTCTTTTCATGTTCATCCTGTTCGCCAACATGATCGGCCTCATCCCCTACAGCTTCACCTTCACCAGCCACATCATCGTCACCTTCGCCATGGCGATTTTCGTCTTCACCGGCGTCACCGTCATCGCCATCGTCCGCCACCGGCTCCGCTTCTTCAGCTTGTTCCTGCCTCCGGGCGTGCCCATCGTCATGGCGCCCATCCTGATTCCCATCGAGATCCTGTCGTACCTGTCCAGGCCCATCAGCCTTTCCATCCGCCTTTTCGCCAACATGATGGCCGGACACACCATGCTGAAGGTGTTCGCCGGATTCGTGGTGCCCCTCGGCATCGTCGGCGGCTGGCTGCCCTTGAGCGTGGATGTGGCCCTAATCGGATTCGAGTTTCTCGTGGCGTTCCTGCAGGCCTACGTGTTCACGATCCTGACCTGCCTATATTTGAACGACGCCATTCACTTGCACTAGAACTCCCTTGACCGAGGAAACAGAACCATGGAATTAGACGCTGCAAAAATGATTGGCGCCGGCCTTGCCGTGATCGGGCTGTTCGGCGCCGGCATAGGTATCGGAAACATCTTTTCGTCGCTGATCTCTTCGGTGGCCCGCAACCCCGCCGCCCGCTCCCAGGTCTTCGGCATGGCCATTCTGGGCTTCGCCCTGGTGGAGGCGGTGGCGCTTTACGCCTTGCTGATCTCGTTCCTGATCCTGTTCACCTGAGGCGTCGTTTCCTTGCGGAGTCCCGTCATGGGAAGGTTGACGTCCGCCATCGCCGCTGGTCTTCTCGGCATCACGGCAAGTGCCCCCGCCCTTGGTGCGGGCCTGCCCCAGCTGGACCCGACCAAATTTTCCCCCCAGATCATCTGGCTGGTCATCAGCTTCGCCATACTCTACCTGCTCATGGCGCGGGTGGCCCTGCCCAGGATCGGCGCCGTTCTCGAGGAGCGCCGCTACAAGATCGAGGATAACCTCCAGAAGGCCGAAACGCTGAAGACCCAAGCCGAGGAGGCGGCGGAGGCCTACGAAAAGTCCCTGGCCGAAGCCCGGGCCTCGGCCCAGGAGGTCATCCGCGGCACCCGCGAACAATCGGCCGCTAAGGCCGCCAAGCTCCAGGCGGAAGAACATGCCCGGCTGGCCGGCGAAATCGAAGCCGCCGAAGGGCGCATCTCCCAAGCCAAGGAGAAGGCGGCCGCCGGCATCCGCAAGGTGAGCCTGGAAGTGGCCATCGCCGCCGCCGAAAAGCTGGCCGGCGAGAAACTCGACCCCAAGTCCCTCGCCGCCGCCGTCGACGCCGCCATCGAGGAGCGTTCCGGATGAGCGCGGCGTGGGCGGCGGAAACGGCGGCGGCGGAGGCCTTTTACCAGGCGCCCGAGTTCTGGGTGCTGGTGGCCTTCGTCATCCTGATCGCCGGCACCGGCAAGGCTATCTTCCGCATGGTCACCGAAGCCCTGGACAAGCGGAGCCGGACCATCAACGACCGGATAGAGGAGGCCGTCCGGCTGCGCGAGGAGGCCCAGGATCTCCTGGCGTCCTACGAACGCAAGCAGCGCGACGCCGCCGAAGAGGCGGAACGGATCGTGGCGCGGGCCCGCGCCGAGGCCGAGAGACTGAGCGAGCAGATGGCGGTTGACCTGGAAGCGGCCCTGAAACGGCGCGAGCGCCAGGCCATGGACCGGATCGCCCAGGCCGAGGCCACGGCCCTGGACGAAATCCGCGCCCTGGCCGTGGACGTGGCCCTGGACGCCGCGGCCAAGCTATTGGCCGACAAGATGACCGCCAAGAAGTCCAAGGCCATGATCGACGACGCCATCAAGGAACTGCCAAAAAAGCTGGTGTAGGAGCGCTATCCGATCAGCTCCAGCCATTGCTCTTCCGACAGCGTCGTCACGCCCAGCTCCGCCGCCTTTTTCGCCTTGACGCCGGCGTCCGAGCCGACGACCACGAAATCGGTCTTGGCCGAGACCGAGCCCGCCACCTTGGCGCCCAAGGCCTCGGCCCGCGCCTTGGCCTCGGCGCGGCTGAGCGTTTCCAGCGTGCCGGTAAAGACCACCGTCTTGCCGGCAATGGGCGACAACGAGGCATCGGGGGTTTGGAAGTCTACAACTGTTAACGGTTCCTCAACATCATCAAGCACGCTTTGATTATGTTTTTCAGCGAAGAAGCCCAAGAGGTCGTCGGCGACCGAGGGGCCGATGCCATCGATGTTGGTCAACTCGGCGTAGGCTTCGGATTCTCGATCCTGGGCAGAATCCATATGGGCGCGCCAATTTTCAAGTGAGC
>JADFTO010000130.1 GCA_022560215.1 Pseudomonadota bacterium
CACCAGCGCCACGGCCACGATGAGCCCCGTCAGTTCGTCACAGGCAAAAAGCGCCTTCGCCAGCGGCGTCTCGCGCGGCACGCCGCAGTAGTCTGCGTGGCCCAGGATGGCGGTACAGATTTCTTCGTCCACGCCTTGCGCTCGCAGAAGGTTTACGCCCCAGGCGGGGTGCTCCTCGTCCGGTTTGTGGTCGTTATTCGGATACTTCTCGTAATCAAAGTCGTGCACCAGGCCGGTGGCGCGCCAGCGTTCTTCATCTTCGCCCCGGTGCTGGTCGCCGCGCTCTACATCTATCTCCACCTCTACCTGCTCAAGCTCTGGCGCGGGCTCGCAGCACTCCCGGCAACCGTCACCGTCGCGGGAGAGCGCAAGCCGCTCGACGACGCGGTCTATCCCTGGCTGCTGTCGGACGCCGCGATCCAGACCATGCCCGAGGCGCGCCGCCGATCGCTCGGCTGGCTGACCAGGCTGGTCTCGCTGGGGCTCGGCTGGTGGGCCGGGCCGCTGGTGCTGGGCCTGTTCTGGGTCCGCTCCTGGCCCTATCACGACCCGGTCCTGACGCTCTATCTCGCCGGCCTGACCCTGGCGGCGATCTGGATCGGCACCTTCAGCTATTTCCGCGCCCGCCGGGAAATGCGCGGCGCCAGGCGAACCTGGCGCATCGTCCTCGGCTGGATCTGTGGCGCTCTGATCGTGCTGTCCACCGCCGTCGCGCTGCCGTTCTATTCCTGGATGAAGACGGCCGGGGACTTTCCCGGCCAGGAGTTCGTTGCGGTCTGGCGGGCCAATCTCTATCAGGCCGCGGTGGTCGCGCGGCCCGGGGACTGGTCGTTGCGCGGCGAGGCCGAAGAAGTTTTCCTGGCCCGCTACGGGAGCGTCAGCCGCCCCACGCTGGACGCGCTGCTGGCGGCGGAGCGCAATGGAACCGGCCCGCCGGAGGGCGAGAGCCTCGAGTGGCTCGATGCGGCACGGCGCGCCTTCGCCAAACAGCGCGACAATCTGCTGCGCTCGTTCGACAAGCTCGATCTCGCCGGCCGGGACCTGCGCCGGGCCGATCTGCGCGACGCCTTCCTGCCCGGGATACGCCTGCCCGGCGCCCGTCTCGGCGGCGCCGACATGAGCGGCGCGCAGATGGAGGGCGTGGTGTTTTCGGAGTTCGTGAACCGTGAATGGAACGCCGCCGGCGCCCAGCGCCGCGACATGCCGGGGCGTCCCGGGATCAACCCCCTGGCCAACACCAAGACCCACCGCGTCGATGAGAAGGCCTTTGCCGAATTGCGCCGCATGAGCAAGCGTTTGGGGTTCGATCTAGAGAAAACCCGGGCCCGGGGACATTTTTATTCCGACAAGGAAGTGCCGCCCGACGCGGCGGACAGCCTGGAAATATTCGGCGCGCGAATCGAGAAAGGCAAAAGTTTCGCGACCCTATACCATGCCGACGCCGACGATCTCGCGGAAAACCCGGACCTCGGCCCTAACGACAAGGTGGCCCGCCTGGACGCCTTCGAGGCGGCACTTCTCGGCCGGGACCTGGATAAGCCCGGGTTGGGAAAGTCCCACCACATGCGCGCCAGCCTGGCCAGGACCGGCGTCGCGGCGACGCACTGCGTCGATCTGCTGGCGGCCTTCAAGCAGGACGCGACCCAACACAGGTATCGGGACTGGGACGACCTGGTCGCCTATTGCCGGCTCTCGGCGGCGTCCGTCGGACGCTACATGCTGGATCTCCATGGCGGCTCCCGGGACGGGTACGCGCCCTCGGACGCCCTTTGCATGGCACTGCAAATTATCAACCATCTCCAGGATTGCCGGGAGGATTACCGCCGCCTGGACAGGGTGTACCTGCCCCAGGACTGGATGGACGAGACCGGCGCCGCCGTCGAGGACCTGGACGCCCCCACCACCGGCCCGGCCCTGGCCGAGGTTTTCCGCCGCACCCTTGCCGGCGTCGAGGGCCTGCTCGAGGAGGCCTCATCCATACCCGCCGGCTTGCGCAGCCGCCGCCTCTCCATGGAATCGGCGGCCATCCTCAAAATCGCCTGGCGCCTGACGGGGCTCTTGCGGCGGGGCGATCCCCTGGCGGGACGCATCCAGTTGTCGAAGGCTGGCTATGTCTGGTGCTGTATCCTGGGTGTCCTGTCGGCGGGACTTCGCGGCCCTTCGTCATGAGCCTTCTCCACGCCATCGCCCTCGTCTCCATCGCCGCCTGGGTGGCGTTGATGGGATTCCGCGGCCGGTTCTGGAAAGCCGATCAGCGCATGGACGGGGAATGCCCGGAGCTCGAGCGGTGGCCCGAGGTGGTCGCCGTCATCCCCGCCCGCAACGAGGCGGAGACCGTCGGGCCCGCGGTCTCCTCGCTGCTGGGCCAGAACTATCCCGGGGCCTTCTCCCTGGTTCTCGTGGACGACGGCAGCGACGACGGCACCGCCGAGGAGGCTAGGCGCGCGGCGGCGGATTGCTCCCGTCTCACCGTGGTTGCCGGAAAGCCCCTGGAAGAGGGCTGGACCGGCAAGCTGTGGGCCATGTCCCAGGGTCTCCGGCGGGTGGAGGAGTCGGCGCTTGAATCCGAATTCGTCCTGTTCACCGACGCCGACATTGCCCACCATCCCCTGACCCTGCGCTGGCTGGTGGGAAAGGCGGAATCGGAACGCCTGGACCTGGTCTCGGTGATGGCGCGGCTCCGCTGCCGGAGCCCGTGGGAACGCCTTTTGATTCCCTCCTTCGTCTTTTTTTTCCAGAAGCTCTATCCCTTCTCCCTGGTCAACGACGCGCGAAGTCCGAAAGCGGCAGCCGCCGGCGGCTGCATGCTGGTCAGGCGCACCGCCCTCGCCCGCTCAGGCGGGCTGGAGGCCATCCGTGGCCGCCTCATCGACGATTGCGCCTTGGCCCGGCGGATCAAGAGGGGAGGGGCCGTCTGGCTGGGCTTAAGCGATCGGGTCCTCAGCCTGCGCGCCTATGAGCGCCTCGGCGAAATCTGGGAAATGGTGCGGCGCACGGCCTTCACCCAGCTCGGTCATTCGGGCCTGGCCCTGGCCGGCTCGGTGCTCGGCATGACGGGGCTCTACCTGGTGCCGCCGGCGGCGGTGCTCGCCGGCGCGGCGACCGGCGAGATGGCGGAGGTCCTCACCGGCCTGTCGGCCTGGCTGCTCATGTGCATCGCCTACCGGCCCACTCTCGCCTTTTACGGCCTGTCGGCGTGGCGGGCTCCCCTGCTGCCGGCCGCGGCCCTGTTCTTCACCTTGATGACGGTGGATTCCGCGTGCCGGCACTGGGCGGGCCGGGGCGGCGCCTGGAAGGGGCGCACCTACGGCCCGGGATGACGGCCCCGGCTCCCTTGGTGTAAGCGGCTCCCTTGGTGTAAGCATAGTCGCCATGGCGGAGATCATGACCCCCATGTCCGACCGGCAGGCCAGGGAACACGTCGTGTCCGTGGTCAGGCGGTCGAAGACATCGTTCTTCTGGGCCATGCGCGCCCTGCCCGAGGCGAAGCGCCATGCCATGTACGCGGTGTACGCCTTCTGCCGCGAAGTGGACGACATCGCGGACGAAAGGGGGACATTTGCCGACAAGCTGGCCCGCCTCGATGAATGGCGCCGGGAAATCGGCAGGGCGTACGAGGGCGGGCCCCGGCATCCCGTGACCCGGGCCCTGGCCGGCCCCATAGCGGATTTCGGTCTCTGCAAGAAGGATTTCCTGACGGTCATCGACGGCATGGAGATGGATGCCGGGGACAGCTTGCGGATCGCCGACATGGACGCCCTGGCCCTTTACTGCGACCAGGTGGCATCCGCCGTCGGCCGGCTGTCGATCCGAATTTTCGGAGAACCCGGAGAGCCCGGCCAGCGCGTCGCCCATTCCCTGGGTCAGGCCATGCAGTTGACGAACATCCTCCGCGACCTGCAGGAAGACGCCGGACGCGACCGCCTGTACCTGCCCGACGAGCTCTTGCGGGCCCACGGCATTACCGATGGCGAGGCGGCCCAGGTCCTCGTCCATCCCTCCCTGCAGGCCGTTTGCGGGGAACTGGCGGACGTAGCCCAGCGCCGGTTCGACGAGACCGAGCGCGCCCTGGACGCGTGCGACCGCCGGCGGATGCGGCCCGCCATCGTCATTATGGAAGTCTACAAGCAGGTCCTCAAGCGGCTGGTGGCGCGCGGTTGGCGCAGGCTCGGTGTCAGGGTGAAGCTCTCCAAGGCGGAAAAGCTCTGGATCGCCTTCCGTCATGGGATGATATAGCGGTGCCCGGACGCGTACATGTAGTCGGCGCCGGCCTTTCCGGCCTTTCAGCCGCGGTGAGACTCGTCCGTGCCGGACTCGATGTGACGGTGCACGAGGCGGCGGGCCACGGCGGCGGCCGCTGCCGGTCCTTTCACGACGGGATCCTGGAGAGGCGCATCGACAACGGCAACCACCTGGTCTTGAGCGGCAACCACGCCGTCCTCGGGTATTTGAGGGAAATCGGCGGCGAAGACGGCCTCACCGGACCCGAGACGGCGGAGTTCCCTTTCCTCGAACTCGGCTCGGGCCTGCGCTGGACGGTCCGCCCCGGCGCCGGCCCGATTCCGTGGTGGATCCTGTTCCCCGGCCGGCGCGTTCCCGGAACCCGGACCGCCGAATACCTGCGCGTGCTCGGCCTGGCGCGGGCGCCCGCGGACGCCACCGTGGCCTCCTGCCTCGACAGGGGCGGCCTTCTGTTCAAGCGTTTCTGGGAACCCCTGGCGGTTTCCATCCTCAATGCCTCGGCCGAGGAAGGGGCGGCGTCGCTTCTATGGCCCGTCCTCAAGGAGACCTTCGGGCGGGGCCGCGCGGCATGCCGCCCGCTCATCGCGGAGAAGGGCTTGAGCGAGTGTTTCGTCGACCCGGCGCTTCGCCTGCTCGGGAACCGTGTCCGGTTCAACAGCCGTCTCAGGGCCCTTGCCGTGGGACCGGGCCGGGCCGTTTCCCTGGAATTCGGCGGCAACACCGTCGAGCTTGGAACCGGGGACCGGGTGATCCTGGCGGTTCCGCCCGCGGCCGCCGCCGGCCTGGTGGAGGGGATCGTCACTCCCCGGGGCAGCCGGGCCATCGTCAACGGACATTTCCGCCTGGACGCCGGGCGCCAGACCCTGTCCTTCCTGGGTCTGGCCGGAGGACTTTCCCAATGGCTGTTCGTGCGCCATGACGTGGTCTCGGTGACCGTCAGCGCCGCCGACGACCTGATGGACGACCCGGCCGACGATATCGCCCGGCGCCTCTGGCCCGAGGTCGCCTTCGCCCTGGAGCTCGGAGATGCGCCATTGCCTCCTTTCCGGATCGTCAAGGAAAGGCGCGCCACCTTCGCCCAGACCCCCGCCAACGCCAGGGCCCGGCCCGGCGTCAGGACCCCCTGGAACAACCTGTACCTGGCCGGCGACTGGACCGATACGCGCCTGCCCGCCACCATCGAGGGGGCCGTGCGCTCTGGCTGGACCGCCGCCGACGCCGTGCTTAATTCTTGACATTCCGGGTTTAGTTTGAACACAAATCCCCTAGGGGATTCCAGAATGCTTAAGGGGAACGACATGCTGGAAAAGCTGACTGTTGCACCGGACGATACCGGCAGCCAAATAGATACCGCCATCGAAGAAGCCCGGATGTGGCTGATCGATGAACAGGCCGAGGACGGCGAGTGGTCCTTCCCCCTGGAAGCCGACGCCACGATCCCATCCGAATACATTCTGTTGAATCATTACCTCGACCAGATCGACGACGCCGTCGAGGCCAAGCTGGCGGTCTACCTGAGGGAAACCCAGGGGAAGCACGGCGGCTGGCCCCTCTATCATGACGGCGACTTCAACATCAGCGTCTCGGTCAAGGCCTATTTCGCCCTCAAGATGGTGGGCGAGGACATCGACGCGCCGCACATGAAATGGGCGCGCAGCGCCATCCTCAACCACGGCGGGGCGGCGCGGGCCAACGTCTTCACCCGCATCACCCTGGCCCTGTTCGGGCAGTTGCCCTGGCGCGCCGTGCCGGTGATGCGGGCCGAGGCCATGTTGCTGCCCAAGTGGGCGCTATTTAACATCTACAATGTGTCCTATTGGTCGCGCACCGTGATGGTGCCGCTGCTTGTGCTGGTAGCCCTCAAGCCCCTTGCCCGCAATCCCCGCGGGGTCGATATCGCGGAGCTGTTCGTCATCCCGCCCGGGGAGGAAACCCGGTATCTCACCAATCCGACCGGCCACGCGCTGGGCGCCTTCATGCTTTTCGTGGACAGTCTGGGCCGCATGTTCGAGCCCCTGTTCCCCAAGTTCCTGCAACGCATGGGGATCGAGAAGGCCATGGACTTCATCAAGGAACGGCTCAACGGCGAGGACGGCCTTGGCGGCATCTTCCCGGCCATGGCCAATGCGCTCCTGGTTTTCGACGCGCTGGGATATCCCCGCGACCATCCCGACGTCGTCACCGCCCGCAAGGCGGTGGACAAGCTGCTGGTACTGGGCGAAGACTCGGGCTACTGCCAACCCTGCCTGTCGCCCATTTGGGACACCTCGCTGGCTTCTCTCGCCTTGATGGAGGCCAATCACGACGACGAGGCGGTGGCCCGCGCCTGCCAATGGATGCGCGGACGCCAGATCCTCGACGTCAAGGGGGACTGGAAGGCCAAGCGCGGTTATCTCAAGCCCGGCGGCTGGGCCTTCCAGTATTGGAACGACCATTACCCGGACGTGGACGATACCGCCGTCGTGGTCATGGCCCTCCACAGGACCGGCGATCCGGAATACCGGGAAGCCATCGAGCGCGCCACTGACTGGATCATCGGCATGCAGAGCTCGAACGGCGGCTGGGGCGCCTTCGACGCCGACAACACGCACCACATTCTCCAGCATATCCCGTTTGCCGATCACGGCGCTCTCCTCGATCCGCCGACGGCCGACGTCACCGCCCGCTGCCTCAGCATGCTCTCCCAGCTTGGCTATCCGCGAAGCCATCAGGCCGTGGACCGGGCGCTCGATTTCCTCAAGCGGGAGCAGGAGGACAACGGTTCCTGGTTCGGCCGCTGGGGAAACAACTACGTTTACGGAACGTGGTCGGTCCTCAGCGCCTTGAAGGCGGCCGGCGAGGACATGGAGGCCCCGTACATCCGCAAGGCGGCGAAATGGCTGATGTCATGCCAGCGGCCGGACGGGGGCTGGGGGGAGGACTGCGCCACTTACTTCCAGCACCGCAGGGACGAGGTCAAGGAAAGCACGCCGTCGCAGACCTCCTGGGCGTTGCTCGGTCTCATGGCCGCCGGCGAAAGGGACGGCGACAGCGTCAAGCGGGGGATCGAATACCTGCTCGGGGCCCCCCGTGAGGGTGGGAAATGGCATGAGGAATACTTCAACGCCGTCGGGTTCCCGCGGGTGTTTTACCTCCGCTATCACGGCTACAGTGTCTATTTCCCCCTCTGGGCCCTGTCGCGCTACCGCAATCTCGGGAACGCCGATACCCGCGTCTTCGGTATGTGATTGAACCGCCTCGGCATCATCACCGGTCTCATAGGGGAAGCCCATTCACTGGCCGGTTTTCCGGCGCCCGAACGGCCTTCGATCTTTTGTTCGGGCGCCGATTCCGCCCGCGCCCTCGAGGGCGCCCGGGCCATGGTTTCCGAGGGCTGCGCCGGGCTGCTCAGCTTCGGCATGGCGGGCGGCCTGGACCCCGGCCTGGACCCCGGCGCCGTCGTCGTTCCCGATGCCGTCATCGCCCCCGGTGGCGGGCGATTCGAGGCCGACAAGGCTTGGCGCGAGCGCTTGCGCGCCGCCCTGAGGCAAACGATGGAGGTATCCGCCGCGCCCTTGGTGGGCAGCGACACCTTGGTGCCGTCGCCCGAGGCGAAAAGAAGCCTGAACCGGGATACCGATGCCGTGGCGGTG
>JADFTO010000315.1 GCA_022560215.1 Pseudomonadota bacterium
TGCGCAAGCTGGCCAAGTGGAAAAGGCAGAACGCCGCTTAGGTTTCCCTCGGCACCAATGGTAGGGTAGCCCCATGCCCCGGCTCGACCTCGCCTTCATGGGAAGCCCCGATTTCGCGGTGCCGGTCCTGGCCGCCCTGTTAAGGGAAGGCCACCGGGTGCGGGCCGCCTACACCCAGCCGCCGCGCCCCGCCGGGCGCGGGCAGCGGACGACGCCGTCGCCCGTCCAGGCCTTCGCCGAAGATCACGGCGTTCCCGTCCACACGCCTGAAAGCCTGAAGGAACGCGCCCCGCAGGACGCCTTCGCCGCCCTCGGCCTGGATGCCTGCGTGGTCGCCGCCTATGGCCTGATCCTGCCCGGGCCCGTGCTGGCGGCGCCGAGGCTGGGCTGCCTCAACGTCCATGCGTCGCTGTTGCCGCGCTGGCGCGGGGCGGCGCCCGTGGAGCGCGCCATCCTGGCCGGCGACCGTGAAACCGGCGTCACCATCATGCTCATGGACGAGGGCCTGGACACGGGCCCCATCCTGCTCTCGGAGGCCACCCCGATCAGCGGGGAGACCACGGCCGCCGGGCTCATCGGCGCGCTCGCCCAAATGGGCGCGGGCTTGGCCGTCCGCGCCCTGGAGGGGCTGGCCGCGGGCACCCTCGATCCCCGGCCCCAGCCCGTCCTGGGCGTCACCCACGCGCCCAGGATCGAGAAGCCTGAGGGCCGCATCGACTGGTCCAGGCCCGCCGACGAGCTGGAGCGCAAGGTGCGCGCCCTCAATCCCCGGCCCGGGGTCTGGTTCGGCCACGCGGGCAGGCGGGTCAAGGTGCTGGCCGCCCGGGTCGTGGACGGGGACGGCGCGCCCGGCGCCGTCCTCGACGACCGCATGACCATCGCCTGCGGCTCGGGCGCCCTCAGGCCGCTCCGCCTCCAGCGGGCGGGCAGGAAGCCTCAAGCAGCGGAAGAGTTCCTGCGCGGCGCCCCCCTCGCTCCCGGCACGGTGCTGTCCTAGCGGGCCGTCGGGCGCCACCCCCACCCCTTACCCTACCCGTCCGAGGGGGAGGGGGCCTGGTCCTCGATCTTCTGGATCTTGTCCATGCCCTGCTTCATGTCGGACAGGATGAATTCCGAGCGCCGGACCGGGCCACCCGAGTCCTTTCTCGGGAACAGGCGCGCCCAGGCGTTCATCTTCACGCTGAGCGAGCACAGCACCCCGCCGATGGTGGTGTGGTAGCTCTCGATCGTGTCCTTGACCTTGCGGAAGCGCTCGGCCGACAGGTTGTTCCACATGCCCTCGGATCTGCGGTCGAAGTTCTCTAAGCGGCCGCTGATGGCGGCCATGAACCGGTTGATCTGGGCCTCCATTTCCGTACAGGTCTGCATCAGGTTCTGGTCGGTCTGAAGCCGCCAGTTTTCCTTCAGCGTGCCCACGGTTTCCAGGAAATCGGTGATGTAGGGCTCGATCTCGTCCAGGCATTGCCGGTAATAGGACAAGGACAGGAAAATGTCGCCGTAGTCCTCCAGGAACGTGGGCACGTCGCCGAGCTCGATGTTCAATTTTTCCGCCATGTGGTTGAGCTTCTCGCGGGCCTTCTTCACGTCCGGGTCGCGGAACAGGTTGATCACGTCCTCGAAATCCTGGATGGCGACGTCGCCGCCGCCGTAGATTTGGGCGATCAACGGGCGGGTGAAGTTGGACATGTATTCGGTCAGCTCCCTGCTCTTGTCGGCGGAAAGCTTGAGGGCGTCGTGGCTGTTGACCGGGATGCCCTGCTCGCGGAGCGACATCCTCAGGCTGTAGACGTCGTAGCTGGGGAGCAGGGCCAGCTTGCGCAACATGAGCAGGTCGTCATGGGATTCCGTCTCCGGCCAGCCGAACTCCTTGCCCAGGTCCTCGATGTCCAACTGGCCGCTGCCGGTGTCGGCGCCGTCGAAGAACTCGACCACGCTCTCCAGGTGCACGTTCTTGATCAGCCGCGCCCGCCTCAGGGCCGGCGTTTCTATGGGGACGATGGTGAGGGGCAGGATATAGAGGGAATCCCTGTCCACATCACGGATTTCTGCTGCCGCCCGGTTATTCATTGAGCCCGAATCCTGGCCGGCGGCGGTCGTCCCCCATGCCGCGCACTAGAGCTTATTCAACTTTCGGGCAAATCCCAACGTTTAACTTAGCGGCCGCCCTGGCCCTTTTCAATCGATGCCGGCCAGCATGGGTTCTGGTCCTCGATCTCCTGGATGTTATCGATTCCCTGCTTCATGTCGGACATGATGAATTCGGCC
>JADFTO010000131.1 GCA_022560215.1 Pseudomonadota bacterium
GGCCCGTCAGGCTGATGCCGTTGCCGAACAGGACGGAGGCGGACCCGCCGTACTTGGAATCGACCGTGGCCGAGGCGCTGCCGTCGCTCACGTAGCCGACCATGGCCGCCAGCTTGGTGTCGCCGAAAGCACCCGAGAAATGGACGGCGAAATCGGACTTGTCGCCAGCCATGTGGCCGATGCGGCCCTGGAACCCGGCGAACCTTGGCGTGTCGTAGCGAATCCGGCTTTTTCGGCTTTCCCCGTCGAAATTGGAAAGCGCGTTGGCGACGGAAACGCCGGACGAGGCGCCGCCGGCGGAGTTCTTGAACAACAGGGAGCCGTACATGCCGAAGTCCGAATAGACGATCAAGTCGGTGCCCGACAGGTCCTGTTCGGCCATGGTATTGGACGCCGTGTCCCCCTGGCCCAGGTAGAGCTTGCCGAGCTTCTTGCTCTCCACCGACAGGTCCGCGTAACGGGTGCTGAACGTGGTGCCTCCCGTCTGGGTGTCGGCGCCCTGGACAACGTTGGCCGACGAGTTGACCTCGAGCTGCATCTCCATGCGCGTGCCGATGGTGATGTCCTCGTTGGGCTTGCCGGTGCCGACGAAGCGGAAGCGGGTGGAAGAGGTGTCGTTGTCCACGTGGTGGATCTGGCTCGAATCGCCGTCGCCGACGACCATGACGCCGCGGTTGATCTGACCGGAAATGACGAGTCGCACCTTGTCCGAGCCCGAGGTGACCGTCTTCGGCGGCGTCGCCGCCGCCTCCGCCTTGCGCACCACCTGCTTGACGGCCTGTTCGGACTTAGCCACGGCCTCGGCGTTGGACCGTGTCGCCGCCCTGATGTCCTCGATCTGCTTATTCAGGGATTCGAGGGTCTTGGCCTGGGCCTCGATCATCCTTTGCTGCTGTTCGATGATCCGCTGGAACTCGTCCAATCGATCGGCTTCGGCGCTCATGCCGGGGTTGGGCGACAAGGCCAGAAAGGCCAGCAACGCCGCGGAGGTGTAAAGAGCGTGTTTGTATCCAAAAATCTTCATGACATACCACTCTTTCAAAATTGCCTTATACAGGCCACGGGCGGTACCGTTCTATGATTCAGGTCAAAAGCTCATGGCCTTACGTCATTCGTGAAACATGTGAAACAGATGTCCGCCCGCCCTCTAATGAGAGGTCGAACACCCCGGTTTCTTCAGTCAGGTCGATTCCGGGGGCCGGGGCGGGCACGATGTGAAGGCCTTAATTCCCGTCCCGCGGGCGGCTGATTCACGATCACAGTAGATTGATTCTAATCAAATTCCGCGATCTGAAGCCAATCACATGGGCGTGAGGGCAATCACAAGGTCGTGAGGACCAATTCCATGAAAAGGCCCCCGTCCCGCCGTGATGCGCCGCAATATGCAACCGGCCTGGGTATTTATCCGCCTTTGATCCAGATCAAGGTGCGGCGCGGCATCATGGGTTATTAAAACCGTGCTCATATTCAATAACGCTGGACGCCACGCAGTCGGCCCCGGCTGTTTTTATCGGACTTTAGAAAGGAGGTTGGCGATGAATTTCTCGAGAGGTATCCCCCTGGCCCTTGCCGCCGTTTTCGCAGCCGGGACGCTCATGGTGGCGGCGCCGGCGGCGGCCGGCGACACCGAACATAAGGCCCCCCACGGCCACGCCCATGATCCCACCGACATCTGGGCCATCGCCCGGGGCGGCCAGATCTACGACAACTGGATGGCCGTGCTGGAGGCCGACGGACCGAAGACCACCCATCCCGCCTATACCGCCGCGGGCAAGAAGAAGGGCGCCGGCACCTGGCGCTGCAAGGAATGCCACGGCTGGGACTACATGGGCAAGGACGGGGCCTACGCCAAGGGCTCCCATTTCAGCGGCATCAAGGGGGTACGCGGCGTCGCCGGCATGGATCCGGAGAAGATCCACAAGATCATCATGAACAAGACCCATGCCTACACCGAGGCCATGATACCCCATTCCGCCATGGAGAAGGTGGCGCTCTTCCTGAGCAAGGGGCAGATCGACCTGGACCGCTACATCGACCGCAAGTCCAAGGTGGCGCGCGGCAACCCCAGGCGCGGGGCGGCCATGTACCAGACCATCTGCGCCGTCTGTCACGGCTTCGACGGCACGGAGATCAACTTCAAGGAGGAACCCAAGGTGGAATACGTCGGCACCGTCTGCGCCTAGAATCCATGGGAGGCCCTGCACAAGATTCGCTTCGGCCAGCCCGGGGTCGGCATGGTGGCGCTGGCGAGCCTCGATATCGACCACCTGGTGGACATCGTCAGCTACTGCCAGTCCCTGCCCACAAAATAAACTCGGCAACCCGTGATCGAATGAGCGCCGGCCCGCCGATGGGCCGGCGTTTCTTCTTGCGCGTTGGTTTCATTTTGACCTTCGACTCAATAGCGCTCTAGGTGCCGAAGCTCCTGAGCAGGCTGCCCACCACCATGAACCAGCCGTCCACCAGCACGAAGAAGATGATCTTGAAGGGCAGCGAGATGATGATGGGGGGAAGCATCATCATCCCCATGGCCATGAGCACCGAGGCCACCACTATGTCGATGATGAGGAAGGGGATGAAGACCAGGAACCCGATCTCGAAGGCCCGGCGCAGCTCGCTGATCATGAAGGCCGGGATCAGGGCGCGGAGCGGCATCTCCTCGCGGGCTTCCGCCTCGGGAATGTTGGCCAGATCGACGAAAAGGACCAGGTCCTGCTCGCGCACTTGGCGCATCATGAAGTCGCGCAAGGGCTCGATGGTGCGGTCGAAGGCCTCGAACTCGTCGATCTCGCCCTCGATCAGGGGCTTGATGCCCCGGTCGAAGGAGTCCTGGAATGTCGGCATCATGATGAAGAAGGTGAGGAACAGCGCCAGGCTGATCAGCACCTGGTTGGGGGGTGTCTGCTGGGTCCCCATGGCCGTGCGCAGGAAGGCGAGCACCACCACGATGCGGGTGAACGACGTCACCATGACCAGGATGGACGGCGCCAGGGTAAGCACCGTCATCAGCGCGATCAGCTGGAAGATCCGGGCCGTCGCCTCGCCCCCGCCCTCGCCCAGGTCCAATGTCAGGGTCTGGGCCGAGGCGTCGCCGGCAACGAGGATCGCGGCCAGGGCGACGCCGACGGGGAAGGCCCGCCAGCCCGTCATGGGCGCTCCTCTCCGTCCGCGGTTCCGGCCTGGGGCGGCGCCTCGCCCCCCTCGATGCCGCCCTCGATCAGGAGTTCCGTGCCGGCGCCGAGAAGCACCAGGTGCTCGACGGAATCGCGCTTGACCAGCACCAGCCGCCGCTTGGGGTCCAGGGTTATCGCCTCGACCACGGCCAGGCGACGCCCGGAGCCGATCCTCATGGGCTGGGCTATACCGAAGCGGCGCGCCAGGGCGGCGCAAGCCCCGATCAGGGCGAGGACGAAGATCAGCGCCAGGACGAAGCGCAGGTAGCCTTCAAATTCCATGGCTATCCATCAGGCGCCGTCTTTGCCGTAGGCGTCCGCCGCCTGGCGGCGGACGGCTTCGCCCAGTTCCAGGTTGAGCCGCCGGTGGCGGGCGGTCAGTTCCGCTTCCAGCCCGTCCAGGCCGTCGACAACGGCGGACAGCAACGCCTTGACGGCGTCCAGGTCGTCGGGCGCCCCACCATCGATGGCCGCCCGTAATTCCTTCACCTTGCCTTCCAGGGCGCCGAGGTCGACCATCTTGTTTTCGGCCAGCAGCCGGCGCGCCGCCGCGATCAGCGACGTCACCTTCTCGATCTCGGGCATGAGGGGCTGGTTCATGACCCCCCCGGCGGCCGGTTTTCAGCCTCCTCGCCCGGCGCCATCTGGCCGTTGGCGCGGTAGACGTAGGTGAGGATCTCGGCGACGGCGGCGAAGGCCTCGACGGGGATTTCGGAATCGATGTCGATGGCGCTCAACAGCTGCGCCAGGTCCGCGTCCTGGCGGACCTTGACGTCGTTGGCGAAGGCGATCTGCAGGATTTGTTCGGCGATGGCGCCGCGGCCGCCGGCCACCACCTTGGGCGCGTAGTCGCTTTCGGGGTCGTAGCTGAGCGCTACGGCCGCCGTCTCCTTGTTGGCGTGGTCGTCGGATTCCGACACCTGAAAGTCCCACTTCGGCCCGCTTCGTCCCGGGCCCCAGTCTCGGCCATCAAGCTTAACAAAGTTTTAATGGGCGGGCATGGGAAAAGGCCGCCGGACTCAAGGACTTAAACAGGATTCCCGGGCCCCGTCCGGGGGCCGCCCGGGGCTCTAATTCAGGCGCCTTCTTTATGGACCGGCGGCGTTCCCCTATGCTTGCGTCCGTGTTCGCTTGAGGAGGCGACCATGCGGTCTTCGGACCCGATGTACGGTAAATGGGGTCAGGTCTTTCTTTTTGCCTCCTGATACCATTGCTCCCTTGCCCGGGCAAAAAAACAAGACCTGACCCCTGATCACGGCGCCGGGTATCGGAATCCGGATCACACGGGTATCAAAAGGGCACCAGCCCGCCCACGTCCCTCGAGGACCAAGGATTATGCTCTACAGGGCCCTGGCCGACGCCGCCGTCGGCCTCCATCTGGCGTTCATCCTGTTCGTCCTGCTGGGCGGGCTTCTGGTCTTCCGCTGGCCCCGGGCGGCCTGGGTCCACGTGCCGGTGTTCCTGTGGGGGGCCGCCATCGAGTTCGGCGGCTGGATCTGCCCGCTCACCTACCTGGAAAACCACTTCCGCCTGAAGGGCGCGGCCGAAGGGTACGCGACGAGCTTCGTCGAGCACTACATGGTGCCGCTGATCTATCCCGACCTGCTTTTTGCCGGCGGATTCCCCCGCTCCGGCTTCATCGCCATCGGGGTCTTCGTGCTCGCCTTCAACGCCGCCATCTACTGGCGGGCGTGGAAGCGGCGGCGCCGGTCGGTGACGGGCGCTTCTGATTTTACGGATTCTTAACCCTCGACTGCGAGAGTCCTGATCCAGCCACCGATTTGGGACGGGGCTTACATGGAATTCGGCGACGCGACCCTCTTCACCGTGATCAAGAAGCGGTTGGCCTGGCTCACCCGGCGCCAGGAGGTGCTGGCCCAGAACATCGCCAATTCGGACACCCCCGACTACAAGCCCCGTGACCTCAAGCCCTTCAATTTCAAGGAGCTGCTCGGCCGCCAGGCGCGCCAGGTCAACATGACCATGACCGACAAGAGCCACCTTCCCGGCCGGCTCAGGCGGGTCAGCGACTTTTCCACGGTCGTGGACCGCAAGCCCTACGAGACGGCGCCCGGCGGAAACGCCGTCATCCTCGAGGAACAGATGGCCAAGATCAACCTGACCGCCATCTCGCACCGCCTGACCACCGAGCTGTACGGCAAGCACCTCGACATGATGAAGATCGCCCTCGGCAAGGGAAGATAAATTATGGACGACCTGTTGAAGACGTTGCGCATATCCTCGGCGGCCATGAAGGCGCAAGGAACGCGGCTGCGCGTCATCTCGGAAAACATCGCCAACGCCGATTCCCTGGCCCAGGAGCCGGGCCGGAGTCCGTACCGCCGTAAGATAGTGACCTTCAAGAACGAGCTCGACCGCAGCATCGGCATCAGGACAGTCTCCATCGACAAGATCAAGACCGACAAATCGGATTTCGAGAAGCGGTTCGACCCCAATCATCCGGCGGCGGACGCCGACGGCTACGTGCTGATACCGAACGTCAACACACTGATCGAGATGATGGACATGAGAGAGGCGCAGCGGTCCTACGAGGCCAACTTGAGCGTGATCAAGTCCTCCAAGGCCATGCTGCAGGGGACCATAGATATCCTCAGATAAGGAGCGCTGACTCCGGGGGGATGGGAATAAGGAGCTTGCAATGGCCAGTCCGGCTGAAAACATCACCAGTGCCATAACCGCCTACAACCGAGCCGTCAGCGGAGACGGCCCGGCGTCCGAACCGTCCGCGGACAAACCCCGGGAGGAGTTCGCCGACCTGGTCAAGGGCGCCATCCGCGAGGCCATCGACATCAACGAGAGAAGCGAAAACCTGTCCATCCAGGCCATCAACGACCAGGCCGACCTCAACCAAGTGGTGACGGCGGTCGCCGAGGCCGAGATCACCCTTCAGACCGTGGTGGCGGTGCGCGACAAGGTGATCGAGGCCTACAAGGAAATCATCCGGATGCCGATCTAGAGCGCTATCCAACTTAGCGGATGGCGCTCTAGGCGTTCACCCTAGTCCGCCGGGGGAATCAAGAAAAGAAATGAACGAGGCGACCGTCATCGAATTGGGCCGCGCCGCCCTCTTCGTCGTGCTCAAGGTGGCGTCGCCGGTCATGCTGGCGGGGCTGATCGTGGGCTTGACCATCGCGCTCTTCCAGGCGCTGACCACGATCCAGGAGATCACGCTCACCTTCGTGCCGAAGATCTTCGTCATCTTCCTGTCGGTAATCGTTTTCCTGCCCTTCATGACCACCACCTTGATCGAATTCGCCCGCCAGCTATACGACCGCATAGGGTCCCTCGGCTAGCCGGGGCAGGCCGCCGATGCTCGAGGAATTCCTCAGGCTCAACATCTTCGGGTTTTTCCTGATTTTTTCCCGGATCGGCACCATGTTCATGTTGATGCCGGGTTTCAGCGCCCAGTTCGTGAGCGTGCGCGTCCGCCTGGCGATCGCGCTGGCCGTGAGTTTCGTCGTGGCGCCGTTCCTCGCCGCCAGCCTCCCGGGACTCCCGTCCTCGCCCGCCGCCCTCGGCCTGCTGCTCGGCGGGGAAGTCGTGACGGGCGCCTTCCTCGGCACGCTCGCCAGAATCCTGATCGGCGCCCTGCACACGTCGGGGACCCTGGTGGCCATGTTCTCGTCCATGGCCAACGTGCTGATCCGGGACCCCATCGCCGAACAGCAAAGCGCCCTGCTCGCCGGCTTCCTGGGAAACGTGGGCATCCTGTTGATCTTCGTCACGGACATGCACCACCTGATGCTCAGGGCCATGATCGACAGCTACTCGCTCTTCGTACCCGGCCAGCCCCTGGCCGTGGCCGACATGTCCAACATGGTCGCGCGCCTGGTCATGGACAGCTTCACCCTGGGCGTCCAGCTGGCGTCGCCGTTCATCATCACGGGCTTGACCTATTACCTGGGCCTCGGCCTGCTGGGGCGCCTGATGCCGGCGCTGCCCGTCTTTTTCATCGGGTTGCCGCTCCAGATCATGGCCCAGTTATCGGTGTTGGCGATCGCGCTGTCCGGCATGATGCTGGTATTCCTGACCCAGTTCGAAAATACCTTTACCTCGTTTCTGGCGCCGTAACGGCTGAATTTCAGGGTCTGACATGGCCGAAGAAGACGACGCATCAAAAACAGAAGAACCGACCGAGAGAAAACTCACCAAGGCGCGCGAAAAGGGCCAGGTGGCGCTGTCCCAGGAGGTCAAGAACTGGGTCATCCTGCTCGGCGGGGCAGGGGCGATGATCTTCATGGCGCCCGTCATCATGAGTGACCTCCGCCTGCTGTTGTTTAAGTTCATCGAATCCCCCCATGCCATCCCCTTCGATATCCCCCACTTGCGCCTCATGGCGTCGAACCTGTTCCTGGACGTGGGTTGGATCCTGGCCCCCCTCATGGTTTTGCTGGTGCTCCTGGCCATCGGTTCCAGCCTCGCCCAGACGGGGCTGATCTGGGCCACGGAGAAGATCAAGCCCGACCCCGGCAAGATCTCGCTGATCAAGGGGGCGAAATCGAAGTTCTCCCTCAGGGCCATCGTCGAATTCCTGAAGGGAATCGCCAAGATCGGCCTGGTTTCG
>JADFTO010000316.1 GCA_022560215.1 Pseudomonadota bacterium
GGCCAGCATGAAGCCGATGCCGGCCTCGCGCATGGACTTCTCGATGACTTCCATGGGCGCTTCCAGGTTGACGCCGAGGGCGGCCAGCACGTCGGCGGCGCCCGACTTGGACGACAGCGCCTTGTTTCCGTGCTTGGCGATGGGCTGGCCCGTGGCGGCGACCACGATGGCGGCGCCGGTGGATATGTTGAAGGTGCCCGAGGAGTCGCCCCCGGTGCCGACGATGTCCATGGCGCCGTCGGGGGCCTTCAGCTTAAGGGCCTTGGCGCGCATGATGCGGACGGCGCCGGTGATTTCGGCCACGGTCTCGCCGCGCACCCTGAGCGCCATCAGGAAGGCCCCGATCTGGGACGGCGTGGCGTCGCCCGACATGATGATGTCGAAGGCGCTTTCGGCCTCGCCTTCGTCGAGGCTGGCCCCGTCCGCCACCTTCGCCAGCAGGGATTTCATGGAGGGTTCAGTCATCGGGCGGCCCCGTTCCTGGAGATGTCGATGAAGTTTTGGAGCAGCTTGTGGCCGTGTTCCGAGGCGATGCTTTCGGGGTGGAACTGGACCCCGTGGATGGGCAGCTGCCGGTGGGAAAGCCCCTGGATGACGCCGTCGTCGCTTTCGGCGGTGACCTCCAGGCAGTCGGGCAGGCCGTCCCTGGCCACCATCAGGGAATGATAGCGCGTCGCCGTGAAGGGGCTGGGGATTCCTTCGAAGAGGCCAACCTGCCCATGGTTTATCTGGCTCACCTTGCCGTGCATGGGCTGCGGCGAGCGCACCACCTTGCCGCCGAAGGCCTGGCCGATGCCCTGGTGGCCCAAACAGACGCCGAGGATGGGCGCCCGCCCCGCCGCCTTTACGATCAGCTCGAGGCAGATGCCCGCCCGGTCCGGATCGCGGGGGCCGGGCGAGATGACGATGCCTTCTGGCTCCATATCCAGGGCCTCTTCGGCGGTGAGCGTGTCGTTGCGCCTGACATCCACGTCCACCCCCAGCTCGCCCAGGTAGTGGCGGAGGTTGTAGGTGAAGCTGTCGTAGTTATCGATGAGCAGAAACATGGATGACGCCAATGCGGGTGCTGGATTGCATGAAATCGATGCCGGATCCCCGTCGAAGCGAGGCTAGAGCATTTTCCACGTTAGTGGAAACATGCTCTACGGCGATCTCTTGAACTTCAACGGCGATCTCTTGAACTTCAACAGCATCAGGTTGGCCGTCGACAACAGCGGGAAAATGGGTTTCGCCCCCTGGACGTGAAGGCTGATGGCGCCGTACTCCATGTCCGGGAAGCCGCCGCGGGTGTCGTCGTACTTGCGTATCTGAAGGGTAGTGACGGCATCGCCCTCGATGCTCCACCACGCCGACATGGGGTTGGAGCGGGCGGGCGATGACAGGGAAGTAAGCCAAAGCTCCTGTCGATCCGTCGGCGGCCCGAAGCGGCGCTCGAAATGGCCGAGGACCGCCTCGAAGGAGGCCGAGGGGAAGAGGGCATGAACGAAGGTGGCCTTGCCGTCGTCATAGCGGACGATGGATTTGGCCCCGCCGTACATGTAGGTGTTGACCTGGAAGTGAGGCCGCAGAAGTTCCGGCCAGGCCACCGGCTCGATGCAGAACAAAACCCTTCCCCTGTTCTTCGATATGCAGGATTCGATGGGCGGGGCGGGTTTGCCCAGGTCCGGGGCGCCGCTCAGGTTCAGCGCCACCCCTTTCAGGTATTCCGACGGCCTCTCGAGCATGGGAAACCCGATCATGGCGGTCTCGGTGTTGGCGCGGGTCCTCTTTCGTTTCTTCACCCGGGGCGGGGGCTCTACGTCCAGGGACAGGAACTTGGCCAGCCGGTCGGAGAACGTCGGCTTGGATGGGGGTTCTTTTTTCGCCGCTTCGGCCGCGGCCACCTCCGGCCCGGGCACCTTGGCCGCGCCCTTGACGGGAGTCTGCTCTTGTGCCGGAGCGGGTTCCGGCTTGGCTTCGCTGAAGGCGACGACGGGATCCTCGGCGCTCTCAGGCTGCGGCGGCGCCGAAAAGGCGTCCGTCAGCAGCCCCAGCATGTTGGAGATGAACCCGGGTTCCTCACCCACGGAAGGGGACTCGGCCGAAAGGACCTGGGGCTCCCCGGGCGCCGTTGCCGCGTTGCCGCTGGCGGGTTCCTGTGGGGAGGGTTTGGCTTCGCCGAAGGCGACGACGGGTTCCTCGGCGCTCTCGGCCTCAAGCGGCGCCGAAAAGGCGTCCGTCAGCAGCCCCAGCATGTTGGAGATGAACCCGGGC
>JADFTO010000317.1 GCA_022560215.1 Pseudomonadota bacterium
ACTCCGAGAAGGGCGTCCATCTCCTGGCGCAACCGATCCTCCGATACGTCCACGCCCTTTTCCGCGAAGTCCTTCATCACCTTGCGGAACACGTCGTCGTCGCCCGGTTCCTCGAAATCCGACACCACCACCTCCTTGCTGTACTCCTTGGCGGTGTCGCCGGTCATGCCCATCTTTTCGGCCGCCCAAAGGCCCAAGAGCTTGTTGCGCCGGGCGATCACCTTGAACTCCATTTCGTCCTGGCGAAGGAAGTCGACTTCGTGCCCCTTGTCCTTGGTGTCGGTGGGAAGCCGCGGCTTCTTCCGTCTTTCTTCTCCCTTGTAGACCATGCCATCCGTCTCCCAAGCTTCTTCCCAGCGGGCATTTCCCAAGCAGCCCCGAAACGACCGCCAGTATATCCCCCTTTTTCACCGGGGACATCTTACCACATGACTGAGGTGGTCCCAGAAAATCGGACAGGATGTTAAGGGTTTGTCTAATTCCGGCTCTCTGGTCAAGCTCTCCCAACCCTTTTTTCCATTGCCGGGAACAGGGTTGTCTCCGAAGTCGTTTCCGGGTTTTTCCCGAGATGCTTCATCATAGTGCCCTTGGGTTTGGCGTCCCCATGTATTCCGCGCCATGGCAGGTGTTTTGATTTCTTCGACCGAATCGATTCGCCGTCGCTCGGCTGGTCGTTTACCGTCAACCATGCGACCCTGGTGCCCGAAGGCATCACGGGCTTCCTGGAGGCGCTGCCGACGGATCGGCTGGAGGAAGTGCGGCTCGCCGACATGTACCGGCTTACCGAAGCGACGGGGTTCCGGGACCATTACATGGCCGCCTTCGGATCCCTGGACGACATGCTCGGCGGCGGGGAGGTCCTTGGTGCCGAAATGGGTAAGGGGCGGGCGCTCCCCCTTCCCAGGATATTCAACCCGCAAGGAAAGGCCACCGCATTGGAATACCTGCACACCATGGTCCGCGTCGGCGACCTGGACCAATCCCTCGATTTCTACTGCAACCTGCTCGGCCTGGTGGAAACCCGCCGGAGGGAGGACGAAAAGGGCCGCTACACGCTCGTCTTCCTGGCCGCGCCGGGCGACGCGGAGAAGGCCGCCGAGGCAAAATCCCCCCTGGTCGAGCTCACCTACAACTGGGATGCGGAGGACTACACGGGCGGACGCAATTTCGGCCACCTCGCCTACCGGGTCGACGACATCTACGGGCTCTGCCAAAGGCTCCTGGACGGCGGCGTCACCATCAACCGCCCGCCCCGGGACGGCCATATGGCCTTCGTCCGCTCGCCGGACGGCATCTCCATCGAACTCCTGCAGAAGGGCGAGCCCCTGGCCCCGGCGGAACCCTGGAAGTCCATGCCCAACTCGGGCCAGTGGTGACACGGGCCTCATCCGCTCATCCGCCCCCCGGCGGGCTTCCATAAGATCCCCGGATTAAATACACTGCCAGGCGCGCCACCGGCTTACAGGGACCGGGAGGTAAGCCCATGTCGAAGAACGGAGACGACCGGCGGCGTTGGCGGCGCCTCGCCATCGAAAAGGCGGCGGAAGTAAAGGCCAACGGCGCCCCATACGCCGGCACGACAAAAGACATCTCGGCCGGGGGGGCTTCCATCGACGTTGAAATCGAGGCCCTCGGCGAGGAGTCCGTGGAGCTCTCCATCGACGAGTTCGGCGATTTCGACGCTTCGGTCGTTCGCCAATGGGACACGGGCGTGGTCTTGATGTTCGATCTCGACGAAGACCACCGGTACGCGTTGCAGGAAGAGCTGGAAGCCTTCCGGCGCGAGAACGACCTCGACCTGGATTAAGGCCGCGCAACCACCCTGGCCCCGCTCCGGCGGAGCTTTTCTATGGCCAGCGTCAGTGGAGCGGCCGTGTCCCTTGCGCGCCCTGGTCGCATCCCCCATGCTGTCGGCCACGATCGGAAGACTGCGGGCGCCGTGCTTACCTTGGCGGCGGACCGCCGCAGTGGCCAATCACGACGGATAGGCCACCTTCGTGGCGGGGTTTTCTTGTCAGCTCCCCAGATCACCACCGGGCCAAGGCTCTGCTAATGCGGGGGAGGCGAGAACGAAGAGGGCGGCGAGGGAAAGGATTGGCGGCATTAGGCTAAATTGGACACAACCCGCCAAAGAGGGAAGCATTAAGCGTAAGCCGCCGCCGCCTTCTCGATGGCGGCGATTTCGCGCTTGATTTTCCGGGCTTCGTGCCAAAGGTCGTGATTGGCCTGCATATTGATCCACAAGTTA
>JADFTO010000132.1 GCA_022560215.1 Pseudomonadota bacterium
CCGGGTCTACGGCCGCTGGCTGAGCGCCAGCCCGTCCCGCTTCATCGATGAGTTGCCGCCCGAGCACACCGTCAGGACCAGCGTCCCCGGGCAATACGGACAGGGCCTTGCGGATCGCGGGGCCCGTTTCCTCAGCCGGGCGGACGACGGCGGCGGCGAGGCGGGCGGCGAGGCGCACGCCTTCGCCATCGGCCAGCGCATCTTCCACCAGAAGTTCGGCTACGGGGCCATTACCGCCATCGACGGCCCCAAGCTGAACATCCGCTTCGACAAGGCCGGGCCGAAGAAGGTGATGGCGCGCTTCGTCGAGGGCGCCTGAGGGGGGCCTGAGATGGAGCGCGCCTTCGATCTCGGCAAGGGGGAGTTCGGCAGCGAAGCCCTGAAGGCCGTGGCCCGGTACGCCGCCCCCCTGTTTTGGATCAGCGCCGCCGGCAGCGGCGAGCGCAAAGTGAACAACGGCACGATGTTTATCATCGATGTGCCCGAAGGCCTGTTCGCGATGACCGCGAACCACGTCTTCGAAAAATACCTCCAGGCGAAGGAATCGTCCGCTTCCATCGCCTGCCGCATCGGCTGCAAGGGCTTCGACGGCCCTCGCGGGACGCTCCCTTTCGATCCCGAGAGCCGCCTCATCGATCGTGATCCGGAAGCGGATATCGCCACCTTTCGCTTGTCCCGGTCCCAAGTGGCGCTTATCGGCTCGACGCCCCTTACGGCGTGGCCTCCCGTGGTTCCCCGGGCGGGCTCGGGCGTCGCCTTCGCGGGCTTTCCGGGCCACGAGCGCAAGTTCGCCGGATCCCTGGCGCCGGGTTTCGCCGTCTTACCCGTCATGACCGTCGCCACCAGCGTCAGCCATCGCCTGATTTCGTGCCAGCTGGAACGCGGGGTTCATGGGCCCGGCTTCCCGGCGGCGCCGGCGAATTACGACACGGGAGGGCTGAGCGGGGGGCCACTCCTGGTCGACGACGGGGAAAACGGCTGTTGGCGGCTCGGCGGCGTCATCACCCAGGGCAATGCCGAGCTTGACATCGTCCGCGCGTCCCGGGTCGATCGTCTCCGTCCCGACGGCACGTTCGAGCGCCGGGCCTTTACGCTGCAAGGAAGGAACGCTCCCCCGTCTTGACGCCGGGCCTTTGGGCGGTCCAGCATTGGCCCATACCTGCGGGGAGACCCCCATGGAGCCTTCGCTCTTCAACGTGGCGGCCATCGTGCTCGCGCTGGCGGCGGTGTTCGGCTACATCAACCACCGCTGGATGAAGCTGCAACAGTCCATCGGGCTGGTGGTCATCGCGCTGTTTGCGTCCTTCGGCGTCATCGGACTGGACGCCCTGTTCCCCGCCCTGGCGCTCCAGGACGCCGTGCGATCCGCCCTCGGGCGCATCGATTTCCACGAAACCCTGATGAAGGGCATGTTGAGCTTCCTGCTCTTCGCCGGCGCCCTGCACGTGGACATGAGCGCCCTGATGAGCCGCAAGTGGGCCATCGGCTCCATGGCCACGTTCGGCGTGCTGATCTCCACGGCCATCGTCGGCTTCACCATGAACTACGTTTTCGCCTTCGCCGGCCTGGACGTTCCACTCGCCTACTGCCTGGTGTTCGGGGCGCTGATCTCGCCCACCGATCCCATCGCCGTGCTCGGCATCCTCAAGACCATCGAGGTGCCCAAGCCCCTGGAAGCCAAGATCGCCGGCGAGAGCCTGTTCAACGACGGGGTCGGCGTCGTCGTCTTCACCATCCTGGCCGCCGTGGCGCTCGGCGGCGAGGGCGGGCAGGCGTTTGGCGCCCCCGACATCGCCAAGCTGTTCGTCATGGAGGCCTTCGGCGGCGCGGCCCTCGGACTGATCGCGGGCTATCTCGCCTACCGGGCCATGAAATCCATCGACGAGCACAACCTGGAGGTCCTGATCACCCTGGCCCTGGTCATGCTGACCTACGCCATCGGCTTCGCCATCCATGTGTCGGGGCTGATCGCCGTGGTCGTCGCCGGCCTGTTCATCGGCAATCACGGCGCCCGCTTCGCCATGAGCGAGACCACGCGGGACCACGTCTTCAAGTTCTGGTCCCTGATCGACGAGATCCTGAACTCGGCCCTGTTCCTGATCATCGGCTTCGAGGTCATCGCCCTTTCGGTAACGGTGAACATGGCGCTGGCCGCCGCGGCCGCGGTGCCGATCGTCCTTGCCGCCCGCTTCATCAGCGTGGCGACGCCGCTCGGTATTCTCGGACTCGGGCGCACCTTCACCAAGGGCGCCATCCCCGTGCTCACCTGGGGGGGGCTGCGCGGCGGCATCTCGGTTGCGCTGGCGCTGTCGCTGCCGGACATTCCGCCCAAGGACGCCATCCTCGCCGTCACCTACGGCGTCGTCATCTTCTCCATCGTCGTCCAGGGACTGACGGTGAAAAGGCTGGTCCGGGCCGTGGTCGGGTGACGGGCCCTCACGACGGGATGAAGATGAAGTTCTTGACGTAGCCGCGCTTGTCCCCCTCCGCGCGGCGCCTGGTCTGGTGTTCCTCGAAGGAGAAGTGCCGCAGGCTCGTGAGCGTGCCGTCGATGAGGGCGAAGCCGGCGTAATCCATGTCGGCCAGCAGCTGGAAGACCTCGTCCACGCCGCCCTCGGCATGGGCCACCTCGTTCTCGATGAACAGGTTGGGGCGTTCGCGCTCGATGGTCCTAGCGGCACCTAAGAGGGCGGCCTTCTCGTGGCCTTCGGTGTCGATCTTGATGAAGCCGACGTCCCGGTAATCCAGGTCGTCCAGGGTCGCGCACTGGACCTTCAGGCGCGCCGCCGGACCGTCGACGTCCTTGTCCAGGCCGGCGCCGTTGCTGGACCATCCCTTGGGCGTCTTCGGCACCACCAGTTCGGCCTCGCCCGAGCGGTCGCTGATGGCGATGGGCAGGATGGTGACGTTGGAATCGACGACGGCCTCGAGGGTGCGCAGCGGATAGGGGTTGGGCTCGAAGGCGTACACGTGGCGCGAATAGCGGGACAGGAAATAGGTGAACAGCCCCAGGTTGGCCCCGATGTCGAGGCTGTCCTTCAAGGGATCCGCGAGGAAGCGGAGAAGCCCCATCTCCGGGTTCTTCCAGAGCATGTACTTGTAGGCGCGCAGCCGGTAATAGCCGCGGAAGGGCACATAGCGGAACTTGAGGTCCTGGCGGAACTCGTTCAGCCAGTCGCGGAAGTTCTCTTTCGGCAGGGCGGCGGCCGTCATGGTGGGCGGTCCTCGGCAAATCATCCGGGCCCGAGGATATCCGAAACCGCAAGCATGGGCCAGCGGCGGCGGGCCTGCCACCCGCCAATCGGCGGGGAGGCCCGGGTTGTTCCTATATGCCGCCCAGCGCCTTCAGGGCTCCGGCCAGGGCGGCGACGGACTCCTTATGCTTGCCCGACTTGTGAAACTTCCCGCCCTTGGCCCTGAGGCTGATCGCCTTGGCCAGGTTGGGCCCGGTGACCTTGGTCTTGTCGAGGGCCGCGTCGACCTTCTTCATGTCCTTCGGGCATTGAAAGGCGAAGGCCGGGGTGGCGAGCAGCACCAGCGCCACGGCGGCGGCAAAAGGTTTCCACATCTGATCCTCCCTTGATTCTCCCGGATTGGCGGAGTCTCCCCGCCTTGCCGGGGCATGGGCCGCATTTTCCAACTATTTTTCCTGTCCGCGCAATTTGTTTTTTGGGGCCGTCCACACATGGTCCCACTTCGGTGCACAGCTTGGCGGCGCAGTTAAGGTGTATTCCGGTGTCTGATCATGCCGCCAAGGCCCTGCATTGAGGATTAAACGGCGGCCTGATTCCTGTTTGCCCTTGCCGACCAATTTTCATTCACAAGTTGTTGTAGGATGGCAACAATCTGTTCAGCCGCCTTACTGCGTGGTTTGTGTATGGGATACAAAACGTCGTAACTGAATTCAAAGACGGGTTCGAAATTCGTTACTTCGATGCCAAGGGGGCGAAACCGTTCGGCGGTGAACGGATCGACAATTCCCACGCCAAGGCCGGCCGCGACGTACGCGCAAATGGACGATGATGTTTGGGTTTCAGAGGTGATCCGGCGCTGAATTCCGAGCTTTTCGAAAAGCCGGTCCATTTTGTAGCGTGCTAACGCTTCGGGGAGCAGTGTTACGAAGGGTTCCCCCTCGAGGTCGGCGGCCGTGACGGCTTTTTTTTTGGCCAGTGGGTGGCCCAGAGGCAAGACGCAAACGCCGGGCACCTTGGCCAAATGTACCTTTTTTTCATCGGGGTAATCGATCGGCAGCGTGATCGCCGCGAGGTCGAACTGCTGTTCACGGGTCCATCTGCCGACCTCGCGGCGAACGGCAATTTGGACCGACACGACGATTTCCGGATTCACTTGCCGAAATTGCGCGAGCGCGTCCGGCATGAGTCCATATGCCATGGGAGGTGACGCTATTATTCTCAGTTTGCGTTTTTGAAGATTCCGAATGTCTCTGACGGCCGTATCCAAACGGTCGAATCGGGACAGCGTTTCCTCTGCTTCGTCAAACAGCCACTCGGCTTCGGGGGTAGGTTGAAGCCGGCCCTGACGGCGGACGAACAGATCGACCCCCAACTGTTCTTCAAGATCCTTAATCAGCCGGCTCACCGCCGGTTGGGTGATGGAGAGAGCCTCCGCCGCGCGGGTCACGGTCCCCATTAGGATGACGGCTCGGAAGGCCTCCATCTGGCGGAGTTTAAGATGCCAAACCATGCGCTGATACTATAATAAAATATTATAGAAATACCAGAATTATTCATTTGATATACAGGCTATTTTTAACATCATCAACCGAAGTACGGCAGGCAGTTTCGCCGCTGCCATGACAAAACCTATAAAGAGATTGCTTCACGAGGGTTTGGAATCATTATCAAATGAATGGGAGGATCTTTCAGTTAAATCAACGGTTAAGGACAATTCCGGGCCCAATGGCCCTATCGAGCCATGTGCCTAAGGTCTCTAGGATGCGTACAAATGAAAATCGCGAAGATTGAAGCTTTCTAAATTTCCATTCCCATATAGAGGGAATTGCCGAATGTCACGCGGCGCCCACACGGCGCTGCATTCCCTTGTCGTTCGCGTATTTACCGACAATGGAATCGTCGGCGTTGGCGACGCGCATCAGGGCGTACCTGGCTAGAGTTTCGAAACTGTCGACACGATACACGCCGTGGTGAGCTAATTCCTTTGTGCCGGTTCTACTGGATCGTTGTTTGGAATCGATGGAGCGGCTGTTTACCGATCTTAACCAAGCGCGGATTATGAATTTTGCGGAATCATTGTTCGAAGACTGGAAGCAGTAGATGAACATCCTGAAGGGGATGCGTAGCTTCGTTGCCGTCGTTGACCAGGAAGGGTTCACCGCCGCCGGACGCACTCTGGGGCTATCCAAATCAATGGTCAGCAAACAGATCTCGATGTTGGAGGATCACCTTGGTTGCAGGCTCCTGAACCGCACGACGCGGCGTCACAGCTTGACGGAGGCGGGGCATCTCTATCTCGAGCATTGCAAATCGATTCTCGACCAAAACTCAGGCATGGAAGACGTCCTCGGCGAGCGCTCCGCCGAACCGCGCGGTACATTGCGCGTAAATGCGCCAGTATCCTACGGGCGCTTATTTATTGCCCCACTTATGGGAGAGTTTTTGGACCGCTATCCCAGTCTGCGAACTGATTTGGTTCTGAGCGACCAGTTTAGCGACATTATCGAAGAAGGCTTTGATCTGGCGGTCCGCATCGGCGGCGATACGCCACCAAGCCTCATCGCGCGGAAAATTGACCAGACGCGCCACGGCCTCTACGCGAGTCCGAACTGGCTGGCGACCAACGGCCATCCGAAGACCAAGGAAGATCTGTCCGCTCATCGATGTCTCGTGTACTCCCAAGGCGGCCAACGGCGTCAGTGGCGCCTCGGCGGAGAAACCGTGTCCCCAGATTGGTCGTTTGCGTGCAACAATGGCGATGTTTTGCGGCGGGTGGCGCTCGATCATGGCGGCCTGGTCTATTTGCCTGAGTTCTTCATCAAAAGGGATCTCGAACAGGGGACACTGGTAAGAATTGACGACCCATACCCGGAAGACGCGCAGCCCATCTTGGCGGTATTTCCCCATCGGCGGCACCTGCCGCTGAAGGTTCGGGTGTTTGTCGACTTCTTGATCGAGCGTCTGTAACCGTCGATTTACTTCGCTTTGGGAGGCTCGATCAGCGGATGCGTCTGGGACAAAACCCGCCTCAAACACGGATGTTGTTGATGCCCGCTCTGGTTCAGGAGCGGTCTGCCGACATCGGCCCCGATGATTCGCCCCTGGAAGCGGGCCTCGGCTGGGCCGTCAAGGACAACCCGCCCTTCATCGGGTGCGCGGCCATCAGCAGCCCAGCGGGAAGGGCCGCTGCCCAAGCGGCCCTCCTTGGACACTCGGTTAGCTCAATTCCGTGTCCAAGGAAACTGGGTTCGCTATAACATGATCAAGGAGATGTTGCTCTACACCAGGTCCGCCACTTTCTCCCCCCCTTCCTTGGCGGATTGTATCCCTCCCGGCCCCCGCGGCAAACTCCGGCGGACGCAGGCGATAAAACCCGTGTAGACTGTCATGGTAAGGGGCACGGCGGCTTAGGGATGCCCAAGGTCGGATTGGTGAGGAGGCGAGCCATGGCCCACGTGATCAGGATCGCGGACGCTCCGGTGTTCGCCCGCGGCGGCGGCGTGGAGACGACGCTGCTGGTGGGAGCGGAGCAATGCGAGGGGGCCGGGTTCACTTCCGGCCTGACCCGCTTTCCCGCCGGGGGCAAGGTGCCCTTCCATTCCCACAACTGCGACGAACAGGTCACCGTCCTGGAAGGCGAAGCGCTGGTGGAGGTGGAGGGCGAGGAGTCGAGGACCGTCCAGCCCTATGACACCACCTACATGCCGGAGGGCGCGTCCCACCGGTTCGTCAACTCAGGAAGCGGTCCGCTGCTGATCCTCTGGGTCTACGCCTCGGCCCAAGTCACCCGCACCTTCACCGAAACGGGAGAGTGCGTCCCGCACCTGTCCATGGGCGACAAGGTGGACGGGAGTTGAGAAACCCGGGCCGCGAATCCTCGCGGCCTCGGCTGTTATCCAGATAGACTCTTATTTGGGAGGGCAAAGTCATGGCCGCCATCGTGCTCGTCGTCGAGTTGGAAATCGCCCCCGGCGAGAAGGAGCGCTTCCTCGCCCGCGCCCGCGTCCACCGGGAAAAAGTGCTGGCGAGCGAGCCCGGCTGCCGGCAATTCGACATTTTGGCGCCCCAAGAGAAGGAGGACGCCGTCATCCTGGTCGAGGTCTACGCCGACGCCGAAGCCCTGGAGACCCACTTCAACACGCCCTACATGAAGGAATACCTGGCGGACACCGGCCCCATGATCGCCGAGCGCAAGCGCACCCCTTGCGACCTGGTCAACGACTGATACCAGCGGCCCTTAAGAAGGACCGCTGGGCGTTCATTGCCTGAGCAGGCTCTCAGGCATAAGCGCCGGCGCGCGGTCGCGCTTGCCAAAGGCGATGAGTCAAGCTCAACGCCCTTTGGTATAATTCCCGGGTTTACCTGGATTTGCGGTAGGCGACGACCCGCTGGCGCTGCTCGCCCAGGCCGTCGACGCCGAGTACCATGACGTCGCCGGGTTTTAGGAATCGCGGCGGCTTCCGGCCCAGCCCCACGCCGGGCGGCGTGCCGGTGATGATG
>JADFTO010000133.1 GCA_022560215.1 Pseudomonadota bacterium
TCGGAGCCCCCGCGGGAACGCGGGTCACGGTCAACCGCTTGTACTTCAACACGCCCGTGCGCGCAAAATTTCTTAAGGGCATCACGACGGAGCTCAGCCACTTCACCGATGTCGGGCCGAACTGATCTACGCGGGTACGCGCTGTAGCGCCGGCGATACCTACCGTCTGGAATGGGCAACCGGAACGACTCAAGAGAAGGAAATCGGAAGCAAACCCCCTCCGCTCTATGCCACGCGCAACGGTGTTCGTACGACGGGCGACGACCCCACGAACGGACGCGAGCCTTCTATTTCGGAAGAAGACGCTGCCGTCGTCGCAGGGCTCGCATGGGATCTGGATGACGCGTTTGACATGCGGCTCGATATTGAATGGGCCATTCGGCTGAAGCGGACCGCAAGCCCTGGGATGGATGTGCGAGGAGGCCTCTTTTTACGTCAATCCCACCGGCCGCTTCGTCATCGGCGGCCCCGACAGCGACACGGGCCTGACGGGCCGCAAGATCATCGTCGATACCTACGGCGGCTCGGCCCACCACGGCGGCGGCGCCTTTTCCGGCAAGGACCCGACCAAGGTGGACCGCTCGGCGGCCTACGCCGCGCGCTATCTGGCCAAGAACGTGCTCGCCGCCGGCCTGTCGGATGTCTGCACCATTCAGCTTTCCTACGCCATCGGCGTTTCCATGCCGCTGTCCGTCTACATCGACACCGACGGCACCGGCCAGGTGGACGAGGACCGGCTTTCCGAGGTGCTCCAGGACATGATGGACCTGTCCCCCCGCGGCATCCGCGAGCACCTGAGCCTGGGCCGCCCCATCTACGCCCGCACCGCCGCCTACGGCCACTTCGGCAGGAGCCCCGAGGCCGACGGCGGCTTCTCGTGGGAGCGCACCGACCTGGTGGACGATCTCAAGTCGGTCTTCGGGGCCAGTTGACAGGCGAGGGAACGCCCCGCTGGTACGGCCGCCGCCACGGCCGCAAGCTGCGCGACGGACGCCAGGCCCTTCTGCAAGACCTGCTCCCCCGGGTGCGGCTGGTGCCGCCCCGGGGCGGCGGGTTCCTCGACATGAAGGCCCTGTTTCCGCCACCCATCGCCGAGGTTTGGCTGGAAATCGGTTTCGGCGGCGGCGAGCACCTGGCGGCCCAGGCCCGCGCCCATCCGGACGTGGGCCTGATCGGCTGCGAGCCCTACGTCAACGGTGTCGCCAGCCTGCTCGCCCACATGGAGCGGGGCGGGTTCACCAACATCCGCGTCTTCGACGACGACGCGCGCCTGCTGTTGGATTCCCTGGCGGATGCCAGCATCGGGCGGGCCTTCCTGTTGTTTTCCGACCCCTGGCCCAAGAAGAGACACCACAAGCGCCGATTCATATCCCGCCAGAGCCTGGATACGCTCGCCCGCCTGCTCAAGGACGGGGCCGAGCTGCGCTTCGCCAGCGACCACATGGGTTACGTCCGCTGGACCCTGGAGCTGGCCACCCGGCATCCCTGTTTCAGGTGGCTGGCGGGCGCAAAGCGGGACTGGCTCCAGCGTCCCGCCGATGGATTCGAGACCCGCTACGAGGCCAAGGCGACGGCCGCCGGGGCGGTCTGCGTCCACCTCGCCTTCGAGCGCCTGAAACGCGGCGCGGCGGCCTAAAATTTCCTTGTGTTCGGGGCCCAGGCGGGTATATATGTCCCCCGCGTTCTTCGAGACTCGTTAAGCCCGGCTTCGGGTTTGGTGAGGTGGGCCACCGGCCCGCCTTTATTGTTTAAGGGCGATGGTGTTGAGGGGAGAAGCGGACGCCATGGACCTGCCCGGCCGCATCGAACGGATGATCGCGTCCACCGTCGAGGCCATGGGGTTCCGTTTGGTCAGGGTCCTGGTGTCCGGCCGTGGAAAGCCCAGGCTCCAGGTCATGGCGGAACGCCGGGACGGCAAGGCGATGGGCGTCGATGACTGTGCCGGGATCAGCCGCGAGATATCCGCCGCCCTCGACGTGGAGGATCCCTTCGACGGCATTTACACCCTGGAGGTGAGCTCGCCCGGGATCGACCGCCCCCTGGTCACCAGCCAGGATTTCGAGCGTTTCGCCGGCTTCGAGGCCAGGGTCGAAACGGGGCGCCCGATCGGCGGCCGCAGGCGGTTCCGGGGGCGGCTGATCGGACTTCACGACGGTAACGTCAGAATCATGGTGGACGGCGCCACCCTGGATCTGCCGTACCCGGACATCCAGCGGGCGAAGCTCGTCCTCACCGACGACCTGCTCGCGGCATGTGGAGAGAAAGCATGAGTGAATCCACGACCGACGCCGTTTACGCCAGGCCCGAGTTGCTGCAGGTGGCGGAAACCGTCGCCCGCGACAAGGGCATAGACCAGGACGAGGTCCTGGAGGCCATGGAACAGGCCATCCAGAAGGCGGGGCGCTCCAAATACGGCCACGAGCACGACATCCGCGCCTTCATCGACCGCAAGTCGGGGGAAATCTCCCTCGCCCGCTACCTGGAGGTCACCGACGAGGTGGAAAGCGAGGTCACCCAGGTGGACCTGGAGACGGCCCGCAAGCGCAAGGCGGACGCGGAGCTCGGCGACTTCCTGATCGACCCCCTGCCGCCCATCGACTTCGGCCGCATCGCGGCGCAGACGGCCAAGCAGGTGATCGTCCAGAAGGTGCGGGAAGCCGAACGCAAGCGACACTACGAGGAATTCAAGGACCGCATCGGCGAGGTGGTCAACGGCCTGGTGAAAAGGATCGAATACGGCAACGTGATCGTCGACATGAACCGGGCGGAAGGGCTGCTCCGCCGCGACGAATCCATCCCCCGCGAGCACCTCAACACCGGCGACAGGGTGCGCTCCTACATCGTCGACGTGCGCGAGGAGCCGCGCGGCCCGCAGATCTTCCTGTCCAGGACCCATCCCCAGTTCATGGCCAAGCTGTTCGCCCAGGAGGTGCCGGAAATCTACGACAGCATCATAGAAATCAAGTCCGTGGCCCGGGACCCTGGATCGCGCGCCAAGATCGCCGTCCTGTCCCACGATTCGAGCATCGACCCCGTTGGCCCGTGCATCGGCATGCGGGGGTCCCGGGTGCAGGCCGTCGTCGGCGAGCTGCAGGGCGAAAAGATCGACATCATCCAGTGGTCCCCCGATCCCGCCACCTTCATCGTCAACGCCCTGGCCCCGGCCGAGGTGACCAAGGTGGTGCTCGACGAGGACGCCAACCGCATCGAAGTGGTGGTCCCCGACGATCAGCAGAGCCTCGCCATCGGCCGCCGGGGCCAGAACGTCCGGCTGGCCTCCCAGCTTACCGGCTGGGACATCGACATCATGACCGAGGCCGATGAATCGGAAAGGCGGAACGCCAAATTTCAAACCTCTTGCCAGTTGTTCGTGGATGCCCTCGACGTGGACGACGTCATCGCCCACCTTCTGGTCACGGAAGGCTTCTCGTCGGTGGAGGACGTGGCCTTCGTCCCCCTGGAAGACCTGAACAACATCGAAGGCTTCGGCGGGAACGTGGGGGAGGAGCTCAGGGAGCGGGGCCGCGCCTATCTCGCCGAACGTGACGAGCAGTTCACGAAGCGGCGCCTGGAACTGGGCGTCGCCGACGAGGTGGCCGAGATCGAGGGCGTAAGCCCGGCCTTGCTGGTGGCCCTCGGCGAGGAGGGAATCAAGAGCCGGGACGACTTGGCCGATCTCGCCGGCTACGAGCTGCTGGAGATCGCGCCTGCCGGCCTGCTCAGCGAAGAGGCGGCCAACGACATTATCATGGCGTCCCGCGCCCACATGTTCGAGGGCGAAGAGGCCGCCGAGGCGGCGCCCGAGGCCAAGGACGCGGGCGAAGAGGCCGCCGAGGCGGCGCCCGAAGCCAAGGACGCGGACGAAGAGGCCGCGGAGGCGGCTCCCGAGGCGGCGCCCGAAGCCAAGGACGCGGACGAGGAGGGCTGATGCCCAGGCGTCAACCACGAACCGACGACGCCAAGCGCCTGAGGCGGTGCATCGTTTCCGGGGCCCTGCGCCCGAAGGAGGAGATGATCCGTTTCGTCATCGGGCCGGAAGGCGACGTGGTGGCGGACATGGAGGGCCGTCTGCCGGGACGGGGATTTTGGTTGAGCGCCGAACGGGATATGATTAATAAAGCCTGCGCCAAGAAGGCCTTTGCCAGGGCGGCCGGCGCCCCCCTGTCCACCCCGCCCGACCTGTCCGACCGGGTGGAACGTCTTTTGGCCCGCCGTTGCCTCGATCTGGTCGGGCTTGCTTGCCGGGCCGGCCAGGCGGTTGCCGGTTTCGACAAGACGCGGGCATGGCTTCGGGCCGGCAAGGGGGGCGTTTTGGTGGCCGCGTCGGACGGCGCACCCGGCGGCCGCGCCAAGGTACGCGCCCTCGCCCCTGAATTACCCCTGCTTGACCTGTTCAGCGGGGCGGAGCTGGGCGCGGCGCTGGGGCGGGATTCCGCCGGCCACGTTGTCCTGGCGCGGGGGCGGCTGGCGGCCCGGTTGCAGGGCGAGGCGTCGCGCCTGGCCGGGTTCAGGGTACGGGACCGAGAAAGGACGGCCGAAAGCGTGAACAGATGAGCGAGGGCAAGAAAAAAACGCTGAGTTTGTCCAGGCCAGGCAAGCTGGAACTGGAGAAGACCGTCGGTTCCGGCCAGGTCCGGCAGAAATTCTCCCACGGGCGCTCCAAGATGGTGACGGTCGAAGTCCGCAAGAAGAGGACCTACGCCCCGGATTCCGGTGGCCACATGGCCGAGATCAAGCGGGATTCGGAAGCGGCCCTGGTCGCCCTCGCCCCCGCCGAAGGCGTTTCCGACTCCCTTTCCCAGGCCGATTCCAGCGGCCTGACGACGGAAGAGAGGGCGACTCGGGCGCGGGCGCTCCTGGACGCGGCGATCCCCGAAGCGGCCGAAGACGCGGTGGAGATTCCGCCGCCGGCCCCCGAAGACCTGTCCGAGGCCGAAGAGGCGGCGCCCGAGGCCGAGATGGAGGCGCCGGAGGACGAAGCCGCGGCCCGGCTGCGCGAGGCCGAAGAGGAGGAAAAGCGCAAGCAGGAACTGGCCAAGGCCTCCCAGCTTCAGGACCCGGAAGAGGCGGCCAAGGGGCGCGAGAAAAAGTCGCATGTTTCCGCCAAGCGCCTGGCCCGCGCCGAGGCCCGCCGCGCCCCGTCCCCGACCCGCCGCATGGAGACCCGCCGCCGTTCCGGCAAGCTGACCATGGACGAGGCCCTTGGCAATCGCGAGGAACGTACCCGCAGCCTGTCGTCCATCCGCCGCGCCCGCGAAAAGGAGAGACAGAAACAAAAGCAGATGAAGGCCTCGGGCGAGGGCCTGAAAATCGTTCGCGACGTGGTCATCCCCGAGTCCATCACCGTTCAGGACCTGGCCAACCGCATGGCCGAGCGCAGCGCCGACGTCATCAGGGCGCTGATGAAGATGGACGTCATGGCGTCCGCCGACCAGGAGATCGACGCCGATACGGCCGAGCTGGTGGTCGTGGAGTTCGGCCACAACGTCAAGCGCGTCAGAGAGGCCGACGTCGAGATCGGACTCAAGGGCGGTGACGACGACGAGGCCAGTCTCGTCGCCCGGTCCCCGGTGGTGACGGTGATGGGACACGTGGACCACGGCAAGACGTCCCTCCTCGACGCCGTGCGCTCCACCGACGTGGCGGCCGGGGAGGCCGGCGGAATCACCCAGCATATCGGCGCCTACCAGGTGCCCACGCCGGCGGGGGGGTGGATCACCTTCATCGACACCCCGGGTCACGAGGCCTTCACCGCCATGCGCGCCCGGGGAGCCCGGATCACCGATATCGTGGTCCTGGTGGTGGCCGCCGACGACGGCATCATGACCCAGACCATCGAGGCCATAGACCACGCCAAGGCGGCCGAGGTGCCCATCATCGTCGCCATCAACAAGATCGACCGGCCCGACGCCGATCCCGGCCGCGTGCGCACGGAGCTCCTGAAGCACGACCTGGTGGTCGAGGAGATGGGCGGCGAGGTGCTCACGGTGGAGGTCTCCGCCAAGGAAAAGACAAACCTGGACAAGCTGTTGGAGGCCATCCATCTGCAGGCCGAGCTCCTCGACCTCAAGGCCAATCCCGATCGCCTGGCGGAGGGCTCGATCATCGAGACCAAGGTGGAACGCGGACGCGGCACTGTGGTCACCGTCCTGGTTCAGCGCGGAACCTTGAAGACGGGGGACATCCTCGTCGCGGGCAGCGAATCGGGCCGCGTGCGCGCCCTCACCGACTCCAATGGAAATCCCCTGGACGAAGCCGGCCCCGCCATGCCGGTGGAGGTCCTGGGGCTGACCGGGACTCCGGCGGCCGGCGAGGACGTGGTGGTCGTCGAAGACGAGGCCCGCGCCCGCCAAGTCGCCGAATTCCGCCGACGCCAGCGGCGCGACGCCAGGACCGCCGCTACCCGCAGCACCCTGGAGCAGATGTTCGAGGAAATCCGGGAAGGCAAGGCCAGCGAACTGCCGGTGGTGATCAAGGCCGACGTGCATGGATCGGTGGAAGCCATCATCGGGGCCTTGGGCGCCATGGGCACGGACGAGGTGAGGACGAACGTGCTCCATTCCGGCATCGGCGGCATCAACGAATCGGACGTCGGCCTGGCCGGCGCCTCCGGCGCCCTGGTCATCGGCTTCAACGTGCGGGCCTCTCGACAGGCGCGTGACCTGGCGAAGCGCGAAGGCGTCGAAATCCGTTATTATTCGGTTATTTACAACGTCACGGACGATATCAGGAAGGTGATGTCGGGGCTGCTGGCGCCGGCCATTCGCGAGCATGTCCTGGGCAACGCGGAAATCCGCCAGGTGTTCAACATCACCAAGACGGGGAAGGTGGCCGGCTGCATGGTTACCGAAGGCATGGTCAAGCGCGGCGCCAAGGTGCGCCTGCTGCGCGACGACGTGGTCATCCACGAAGGCTCCCTTTCCCAGCTCAGGCGATTCAAGGACGACGTCAAGGAGGTCAAGGTGGGCACCGAGTGCGGCATGGCCTTCGAGAACTACCAGGACGTCAAGGAAGGCGATTCCATCGAGTGCTACGAAATCGAGGAAGTCGCGCGGGAACTTTAGAAGGCGCGGCCCCCACGGGCCCGCGCCCGTTGAAGATAATCCATGGCCAGACGGGAAAACAACAGCCAGCGCCAGTTCAAGGTTGGTGAGGTGGTGCGCCACGCGCTCGCATCCATCCTGGAGCGCGGCCAGGTTCGCGGCCTCGGGGACGTCACGGTCACCGTCACCGAGGTTCGCATGAGCCCCGACCTGCGCAACGCGGACGCCTTCGTCATTCCCCTCGGCGGCGGCGACGGGAGCGCCGCGGTGGAGGCGCTCACCCGGGCCAAGCCGTTCCTGCGCCGCCAGGTGGCCCGGTCCGTTTCTCTCAAGTACGTCCCCGACATCTTCTTTATCGCCGACGCCTCCTTCGACGAGGCGGGACGCATCGACGCCCTGTTGCGCCGTCCGGACGTGGCCCGCGACCTGGAGCGCGGGCGGGACGACGAGGACGGAGGCCATGGGCGGTAAGCGCGGCGGCAAGCCCATCCACGGCTGGCTCAACATCGACAAGCCGGCCGGTATGACGTCGAACGCCGTGGTCGGCCGGGTGCGCAAGATCACCGGGGCCGCCAAGGTGGGCCACGGGGGCACCCTTGATCCACTGGCGACCGGGGTCCTGCCGGTGGCGCTCGGCGAGGCCACCAAGA
>JADFTO010000134.1 GCA_022560215.1 Pseudomonadota bacterium
CACCGTGTCGCCGCCGATCAGGGTCAAGTCGAATGACGCCTGTTCCGCGGCGAGTGCCAGGGCGAACTGGCCGACCCATTCCTCGTCCCTGTCTTCAGGCAAGGCCAACGACAGCGTATAGGCCTTAGGGATGGCACCCATGGCCGCCAGGTCCGAAAGGTTGACCCGCAAGGCCTTGGCCGCGACGACCGCGGGCGGGTCGTCGCTGCGAAAGTGGACGCTCTCGACGATGGTGTCGGTGGTGATCACCATGCGCTGGCCGGGCTCTATGCCGAGTACGGCGGCGTCGTCGGCGAGGGCGAAGGCGCCGGGCTCGTCGCTCGCGAGGGGGGCGAAGTACCGGGCTATGAGTTCGAACTCATCGGCCTTGCCCATTGTCCTCCCCTTCCCCCATCTCGGCCCCTTCCCCCATCTCGGCCCCTTCCCCCATCTCGGCGCTTCTCAAGGATCGCGCCAGATGATCGAGCACGGCGTTGACCAGGCCGGCTTCATTGCCGGCGAAAAAGGCGTGGGTCAGGTTCACGTATTCGTTGATGACGACCTTGGGGGGGATGTCGCCGAGGGCGAGCAGCTCGTAGGCGCCGGCCCTGAGGATGGCCTTCAGGACCGCCTCCAGCCTGTCCATGGGCCAGTCCTCGCTGAGCGCGTCGCCGATCATGGCGTCGATCTCTTCCAGGCGGCCGTCGACGCCCCGCACCAGAACGCCCAGAAAGTAAACATCGGGCGGCGGGGCGTCGCCGTCTTCGGCGGCCGACTTCCAGCGGCTTTGCATGAATTCCACGAGCACCGGATCGGCCTTGGCGCCGGCGATGTCCATCTCGTAGAGGGCCTGGACGGCGGCCAGGCGCGCGGCGCCGCGGCGGCCGGCCCTCCTCTCCTTGCCCGGGGCGCTCATCGCAATACGAGGCGCAGATGTTTCTTGAGCCCGATCATCCGCAGACAGGCCTCGGCGGCGGTGGCGCCCTTGTTCAGTTTGTCCCGGGCCGCGCGTTCCCATGCCTGTTCCCGGGACTCGCAGGTCAGTATCCCGAAGCCGAGCGCGATCTGGTGGGACTGGGTGAGCTCCATCAGCGCCCTTATGGATTCCCGGGCGATGTGCTCGTGATGGCCGGTTTCCCCCCGGATCACGCAGCCGAGCGCGATGAAGCCGGCGTAGTCCTCCGTCGCCGAATGGATTTCCATGGCCTGGATGGCGAAGCGCACCGCGGCCGGCACCTCGAAGGTCCCCGGCACCTCGAGACGAACGTAGCCATGCCCGGCTTCCTCGAGAACGGCCGCCGCCCCGGCCGTCATCTCGTCGGCGATGTCCTCGTAGAAGCGGGCCTCGACGATGAGGATGGGTGACGACGCGTCCATGTCATTTCCCGTCCAGGGGGATGGGGCGGTGGTCGGTCACGGTCAGGCCATAACCCTCGAGGCCGACGATGGTGCGCTTGGAATTGGACAGCAGGATCATCTCCTTGATCCCGAGATCCAGCAATATCTGGGCGCCGACGCCGTAGACCCTGAGCTCCCCTCCTCCCTGCCCGCTCAAGCCGAGCTTCGCCCGCACCCTGTCGGACAGAGTGGTCTGGTAGGGCTCGCGGATGATGACCACCACGCCCCGGCCCTCTTCGGAGATCAATTCCATGGACCGGTGGAGTTCCTTGGCCTTGTCGGAGCGGTTGTTCCCCAGAACGTCGTCGAGAACATTGAGGGCGTGCATGCGCGTCAGGACCGGGGCGGCGGTGGACAGGTCTCCCTTCACCAGGGCCACGTGCTCGGCGTAGGTAACTTTGTTGGCGTAGACGATCATGTTGAACTCGCCGCCGTAGAGGCTGTCCAGGGTGGTTTCCAGGACGCGCTCGACGATGCGGTCATGGCGCAGCCGGTAGGCGATGAGGTCGGCGATGGTGGCGATCCTGAGGCCATGGAACTGGGAGAATTTGACCAGGTCCGGCATGCGGGCCATGGTGCCGTCCTCGTTCATGATCTCGCAGACCACGCCGGACGGGTTGAGCCCCGCCAGGCGGGCCACGTCCACCGCCGCTTCGGTGTGTCCGGTGCGCTCAAGCACGCCGCCCGCCCTCGATTGGAGGGGAAACACGTGGCCGGGGCTGATGATGTCGTCAGGGCCCTTGGTGGGGTCGATGGCGGTGGCGATGGTGCGCGCCCTGTCGGAGGCGGAAATGCCCGTGCTCACCCCTTCGCGCGCCTCGATGGACACCGTGAACGCCGTCTGGTGGCGGGATTCGTTGTTGTGGGCCATGAGGGGCAGGTTCAGCTCGCTGACCCGCTCCGGCGTCAGGGACAGGCAGATCAGCCCGCGGCCGTGCTTGGCCATGAAGTTGATGACGTCTGGTGTCGCCATCTGGGCCGGAATGACGAGGTCGCCCTCGTTCTCCCTTTCCTCGTCATCGACGAGGATGATCATCTTGCCGTTGCGGGAATCCTCGATGATTTCCTTGATGGAGGAAAGAAACTGGCTGTCGGTCACGGCTGGTCCTTTTCTATGAGGCGCGCAACATAGCGTGCCAGCATGTCGATTTCCATATTCACCGCCTGGCCCTGGCCGAGAAGGCCGAGGGTGGTGTTGGCGCGGGTGTGGGGAATGACGTTGATGCCGAAGCGCCCGCCGTCCACGTCGTTGACCGTCAGCGAGACCCCGTCTATAGCCACCGATCCCTTGGCCGCGAGGAAGCGTTCCAGTCCCTCCGGCGCGTCCAGGACGAGGCTGAGCGAGTCCCCGTCCTCGGTGACGTCCGAAACGCGGGCCATGCCGTCCACGTGGCCGAAGACCAGGTGCCCGCCCAGTTCATCCCCCGCCCTCAGCGCCCTTTCCAGGTTGACCGGCGTGCCGACCCGCCAGTCGCCGATGGTGGTCCGGCTCATGGTTTCCGAAGACGCCGAGGCGGCGAACCAGCCGGGTCCGCGGTCGGTTACCGTCAGACAGACGCCCGAGCAGCAAACGGAAGCGCCGGTGTCGATGGCGCCGGTGTCGTAGGCGGTGTCGATTTCGATGCGGCGGTCCTTATTCCCGCCGCTAACGGCGCGAACCCGCCCCAGATCGGTGATGATTCCGGTGAACATGGCTTATACCAAGGATCGCTGATAATGACCCCTAGAGATCGCGTAGGCGGTCCGTCGGGTAGGAGGAATGCCGCCGGCGATGCGGTGCATCGTCAAGGCTTTCCGACGCCCTCCGACGGGCCGCATACGCGACCCGAAGGGCGGCATACCAAGGCTTTCGGACGTCGTCGCCCACGCTTTGCGATGCCCCACATCGCCACAGCGCGCGCTTAAGGCCGAAAACCTTGGTAAGCCGTCTCTATGGGTCATTATCAGCGATCCTTGGTATTACCGAGCCCGATGATAAGTCTCGAGGACGTCCGGGCCCACCGGAGTGAGGCCCGAGCGGATGAATTCCGGGGCCTCGGCCAGGGTCTGGACGCCGAAATCCACGGCGGCCGGGATGCCGCCGCCGCCGATCACACGGGGATTGCGGAACCAGGCCACCCGGTCGACCAGGCCGGAACGGAGCAGCGCCGCCGCCAGGTGTCCGCCGCCCTCGACGAGCACGCGGGTCAGGCCCCGGCGGCCGAATTCCTCCGCCATCCAGCGGGGGTCGGGATGGACGTCGGCGCCGGGCTCGGATTCGATCACGGTGACGCCGCATTCGCGGAGCGCCTTGATGCGGTTCTTTTCTCCCCCCTTCACGGTGACCAGCCAGGTGGGAGTGGCGCCCGCGGTCTGCACCAGTTTGCTGATCAAGGGGATGCGCAGGTGGCTGTCGGCGACGATCCTCACCGGCGAGTGGTCCTCCATGCCGGGCAGCCGGCAGGTGAGACGGGGATCGTCCGCAAGCACGGTGCCGACGCTGGTGAGGACGGCGTCGTGATCGGCGCGCATGCCGTGGACCAAGTCCCTTGCCGCCTTGCCCGTAATCCATCGGCTTTCGCCCGTCCGGGTGGCGATGCGTCCATCCAGCGTGGTCGCCGACTTGAGCGTGATCAGCGGCCTGCCCTCCCGTACTTTAAGGAAGTATCCGGCATTGAGGCTCTGCGCTTCCTCTTCCAGGACGCCGGCGGCGACGGAGACGCCCGCCGCTCGCAGGCGGGCCGCCCCGCGCCCGGACACCCTGGGATCGGGGTCAACGGCTGCGATCACGACGCGGGCGACGCCGGCGTCGATCAGGGCTTCCGTGCAAGGCGGGGTCTTGGCGTGGTGATCGCAGGGTTCGAGGGTGACGTAGGCCGTGGCGCCTTTCGCCTTGGGGCCGGCGCGGCGCAGGGCTTCCGTCTCGGCATGGGGACGCCCGCCCCTTCTCGTCCAGCCGCGCCCCGCCACCGTGGCCCCGTTGACGATAACGCAGCCGACGGCGGGGTTGGGCCAGACCAGCCCGAGTCCCCGCCGCGCCAGGGCCAGGGCCACGCGCATGAATTGGAAGTCGCGGGAGTCAGTCGTCGCCACCATCCAATGTTCCAACGAATTCCTCGAAGTCCTTGGCCTCGCGGAAGTTGCGGTAGACCGAGGCGAAGCGGACATACCCCACCTGGTCCAGGTCGGCAAGGTGCTCCATGACCATCTCGCCGATGGCCTTGGTTGGGATTTCGGTCTCACCCAGGGTCTCCAGGCGCCGTTGGATGCTGTTGACGATGCGCTCGATGCGATCGTCCTCGACCGGCCGCTTGCGCAGGGCGATTTGCAGGGAGCGGGTCAGTTTTTCCCGGTCGAACGGGGCTTTCTTGCCATTGTTCTTGCGCACCGTCAGCTCGCGGAGCTGAACCCGCTCGAAGGTGGTGAAGCGGGACCCGCACTCAGGACAGTAGCGGCGGCGGCGGATGGTCGCGTTTTCCTCCGTCGGCCGCGAGTCTTTGACCTGGGTGTCCCCGTGATGGCAAAACGGACAACGCATCGCTTCCCCCCCTTTCTTTCAATCACTCAACCGGCGTAGATGGAGAAGCGCCGGCACAGTTCGGCGACTTTCCCGGCCCCATGGGCTTCGGCGGCGCTGTTGTCATCGGGATTGGCGGCCAGGCCGTCCAGCACGTCGCCGATCAGATTCCCGACCTGGCGGAATTCCCCGGGCCCGAAGCCCCGCGTGGTCGCCGCCGAAGTGCCGAGCCGGATGCCCGACGTGATGGTGGGCTTTTCCGGATCGAAGGGAATGCCGTTCTTGTTGCAGGTCATGGAAGCGCGCTCCAGGCTGGCCTCGGCGATGTCGCCCGTGAGCTTCTTGGGCCTCAGGTCGACCAGGACGAGATGGGTATCGGTTCCCCCCGAAACGATCTGGAATCCCCGTTCCTCGAGCACCGAGGCGAGCACCTTGGCATTTTCGACCACGGTTTGCGCGTAGACCTTGAACCGGGGCTCCAGCGCCTCGCCCAAGCCCACCGCCTTGGCCGCGATCACGTGCATCAGCGGGCCGCCCTGGAGCCCCGGAAACACGGCGGAATTGATCTTCTTGGCGAGGTCCGGATCGTCGGTGAGAATCATCCCACCGCGGGCGCCCCGCAGGGTCTTGTGGGTGGTCGTGGTGATCACATGGGCGAAGGGAATCGGGCTCGGATGGACTCCGGCGGCCACCAGGCCGGCGAAATGGGCCATGTCGACCATGAGATAGGCGCCGGCGCCGTCGCAAATGGCCCGGAAGCGCTCGAAATCGAGGATCCTGGGATAGGCCGAGCCGCCGGCGATGATCAGCTTCGGCTTGATCTCCCGGGCCTGGGTTTCCAGCCGGTCATAGTCGATCAGGGCGTCTTCGCGCCGGACGCCGTACTGAACGGCGTTGAACCACTTCCCCGACTGCGACGGCGGCGCGCCGTGGGTCAGGTGCCCCCCCGCCGCCAGGGACATGCCCAAGATGGTGTCGCCCGGTTTCAGCAGGGCCATGAACACGGCCCCGTTGGCCTGGGCGCCCGAATGGGGCTGGACGTTGGCGAATCGGCAGCCGAACAGCTCCCTTGCCCGGTCGATGGCCAATTGCTCGGAGACGTCCACGTGCTCGCACCCGCCGTAGTAGCGCCGCCCGGGCAGGCCCTCGGCGTATTTGTTGGTCAACACCGAGCCCTGGGCCTCCAGGACGGCGCGCGACACGATGTTCTCGGACGCGATCAGTTCGATCCGATTCTGCTGGCGCTTCAATTCGGCCTGGATGGAACGGTGGATCTCCGGATCGGCCATGGCCAGGGAGTCGCCGAAAAATCGGTCATGGTGGTCGGAGAAATGGATGGCGTCGGCGACAGACATTTAAGAAATTTCCTTTGCTTAACTCGTCGTCGGGTTGGAGAGCTTGTCCACGCGCCCCGCGTGGCGGCCGCCCTCGAACCCGGTTTCCAGGAACTGTTTCAGGCATTCGCGGGCGACGTCGGGGCCGATCATCCGCCCGCCGAAGCAGATCACATTGGCGTCGTTGTGCTTGCGCGCCATCTGCGCGCCAAGCGCGTCGTGCACCAGGGCGGCGCGGATTCCCTGGTGGCGGTTGGCGGCGATGCTGATGCCGATGCCGCTGCCGCAGACCAAGACCCCGCGCCGGGCCCGGCCCCCCCCGATGGCCGCCGACAGGGCGTAGGCATAATCCGGATAATCGACCGATTCCGGCCCCTCGGCGCCGAGATCAAGGACGGCGTACCCCATGTCCGCCAGGTCCTCCTTGAGAACGGTTTTGAGCTCGTATCCGGCATGGTCGCTGGCGATGGCGATGGTTTCCGAGGACATGTGCTCCGTCCGCTGCCGGGGTGGCTGCTCGAGGCGTTCTGATCAGGCGCCCTAGATACCATATATCGGATTGCCCTGCCAACCTGCCACAAATTGTCGCGTAAGATAGGGCCCGGCGCGTCCGCCCGCCGTGGCCGACTCTTTCGCCCTGGATGAGGGGGAGCTTGCGTTTAAGGCCGTAATATCAATCCCTTCGCGTCGTTCGAGCCGTGACTTTCACGGTCCGTCGTCGCCTTGCCGGTCCGCTTCGGGGCGCCAGGAGGCAACCTGGCGTCTTGACAAGGGAGAATAGCGCCCGGCGTATACCCACCGGCAGCGGGCAAGAGGAGGTGCGGATTTGAGCCCCAAGGCGCTGTCCCTCGCCGTGCTGGCGATTTGTCAAGTGGCCGCCATGGCGCTCTGGTTTTCGGCCTCCGCCGTGCTGCCGTCCCTGCAGGCGGAGTACGCGCTGACGGCGGACCAGGCGTCGCTCTACACCAGCGCCGTGCAGGCCGGTTTCGTCGCCGGCACGCTGGCCAGCGCCTTCCTCGGGCTCGCCGACCGAATCGACCCGCGCCGCTTCTTCATGGCGGCGACCTTGCTGGCGGCGGCGGCCAACGGGCTCATCCTGCTGTTCGAACCCACCTCGGCCGCAGTCGTTCTTTGCCGCTTCGTCACCGGCGCCTGCATGGCCGGGGTCTACCCCGTGGGCATGAAGCTGGCCACCACTTGGGCCGACGGCGACATGGGGCTTCTGGTGGGGCTCCTGGTCGGGGCGTTGACCCTGGGCTCGGCCTCGCCGCACCTGTTCAACGCCTTCGGCGGCCTCGACTGGCGCTTCACCATCGGCGCCGCTTCCGCCGTCTCCCTGATCGCGGCGCTGTTGATCAACGCCGTCCGCATCGGGCCCAAGGCGCGGCCCTCGCCGCCTTTCGATCCGGGCGCCGCCTTCGCCGGCTTCACCACGCCGGCCCTCAGGCTGGCCAACTTCGGATACCT
>JADFTO010000135.1 GCA_022560215.1 Pseudomonadota bacterium
TTGCTATCTGACGTATCCATCCGCCGCCCGCAGTCCGCGTGTTACGGTTCTGACGTGAAGCCGCGTGTCCGGGAAAGGTCCCATATTGGCACGAACCGGGCATATTACCAGAAGCGTTCGGGAACTTCGATGACATCGCCCGGCAACACCAGCGTTTTGTGGTCTGCGGGTTTCTGTTTCTTCTCGGAGTCGCCCGCCCTCGTGATCAGGACCTCTTTCTCCTTCGCCCGGTAGGTGTACCCCCCGGCCAGGGCGATCGCGTTGACCACCGTCATCCCGTTGACGTACGGGTAGCTGCCGGGTCGTTTGACCTCTCCGATGATATAGAAAGGCCTGTAATTGAGAACATCCACGCTGACGCGGGGATTAAGCAGATAATCGGGTTTCAGCGCATCGATAACGGCCTGCTCGAATTCCCGGAGCGTCAGGCCTTGGGCCTTGACCTCGCGGATGAGAGGCAGCGACACGTGCCCCGAGCCCTTGACCTCGAACTCGCCCGAGAGGTCTTCGTGACCGAACACGACGACGCGCAGCAGGTCGCCGGACGCGTTGAGCACGAGGATGGCCCCGTCGAGCACGCGCAGGCTGCGTTCCACCTCGATGGTGAAGTCCACGTGGCCAGGGGTGTCGATGATGTTGATCCGGTGATCGTCCCAGAAGCACGTGGTGGCGGCGGACGTGATGGTGATTCCCCGTTCCTGCTCCTGTTCCATCCAGTCCATGGTGGCATTGCCGTCATGGACCTCGCCGAGCTTGTAGGAACGGCCCGTGTAGTAAAGGATGCGCTCGGTGGTCGTGGTCTTGCCGGCGTCGATGTGCGCCATGATACCGATGTTCCGGTAGCGTTCGAGGGGGGTTTTACGGGCCATGGCTCACCTCAACCCCGGCTACCACCGATAATGGGAGAACGCCTTGTTGGCCTCCGCCATCCGGTGTGTGTCCTCACGCTTCTTGACCGCGGAGCCCCGGTTGTTCGCGGCGTCCAGCAGCTCCGCCGACAGGCGTTCGGTCATGGTGTGCTCCGAGCGTTTGCGGGAAATCTCCACGAGCCATCGGATGGCCAGGGCCTGGCGGCGGTCGGTTCGCACCTCGATGGGCACCTGGTACGTGGCGCCGCCGACGCGCCTGGACCGCACCTCGACCGCCGGTTTCACGTTGTCGATGGCCTCGTGGAACATCTTCACCGGATCCTGGCCGGTCTTGCTTTCCATGAGGTCCAGGGCGCCGTAGATGATCTTCTCGGCGACCGACTTCTTGCCGGCCAGCATCAGGCTGTTGGTGAACTTGGTGAGCATCCGGTCGCCGTATTTGGGATCGGGCTGGACGTCGCGTTTCTCGGCGGCTCGGCGGCGGGACATGTTACTTGGGCCTCTTGGTGCCGTACTTGGACCGCCGTTGGCGGCGGTCGGATACCGCCTGGGTGTCCAGGGTGCCGCGGATGATGTGATAGCGGACGCCGGGCAGGTCCTTGACTCGTCCTCCCCGGAGCAGGACCACCGAGTGTTCCTGTAGGTTGTGGCCCTCGCCCGGGATGTAGCTGGTGACCTCGAAACCGTTGGTGAGACGCACGCGGGCCACCTTGCGAAGGGCCGAATTGGGCTTCTTGGGGGTGATCGTGTAGACGCGCGTGCAGACCCCTCGTTTCTGCGGGCAGGCCTCCAGGGCCGGCACCTTGTTGCGCATGACCGGCGCCTTCCGGGGTTTTCGAACCAATTGGTTGATCGTCGGCATTTCATTCCTCGCGCACGCAACGGCATCGGCGGAAACCCGCCATGGAAACCTCCGGAGAAGCAAAAACACGCCCTTCCGGCGGTTTCCTAATCGCTGCCGCACCGGGCCGGGCGGCGGTCAAGTTTTACTAATCTCAATGGGGACTGCGTCTGAACCGGACGGCCCACCACCAGCCCCCTTTCGGAGAAGCTGCGGATACTAGTCAGGGCTCCCAAGGCAGTCAAGTAAAACAAAGCCGTTTTTTCGCGGATTTCCGCACCTTAGGGCATTTTCCACATAAGTGGGAACAGGCGATAAGCCGGCTCAGGCTTTGGGCGGCCAGGGGCAGAACTGAGACGCGATTCCATTTGAATGGGATTCGCTCTTGGGCACACTCGGGAAGGGGGGGATTCCAGCCCGCCGTAACCGGCTCCTCCACCCCCGTGGCTAACCTTCGCCGGCCGCCACCTCCTCGATCACCGATTCGCCGGCCGCCTTGCCGGCCGCCACCTCGGCCGCCGCCTCGGCAGCCGCCTTCTCGGCCGCCGCCTCGGCGGCCAGTCTCTCCCGTTCCCTGGACGCGATCAGCTCTTCGTCCCGCTTGGCGGCCAGCCGGCGGGCGGCGTTCATCACGCTACCCGTGCCCGCCGGGATGAGGCGCCCGACGATGACGTTCTCCTTCAGGCCGATCAGGTGGTCCACCTTGCCCGACACCGCGGCCTCGGTGAGCACCCGGGTGGTCTCCTGGAAGGACGCCGCCGAGATGAACGACTGGTTTTGCAGGCTGGCCTTGGTGATGCCCTGGAGCACGGGCGTGGCCTCGGCCGGCTTGCCTCCCCCCTCCTCCGCCTTGGTGTTGGCTGCCTCGAATTCCAACCGATCCACCAGCTCGCCGGTGAGGAAGGTGGTGTCGCCGGGTTGGCTGATCTCCACCTTCTGCAGCATCTGGCGGACGATGACCTCGATGTGTTTGTCGTTGATCGTGACGCCCTGCAGGCGGTAGACGTCCTGGACCTCCCGGATCATGTAGGACGCCAGGGCCTCGACGCCGAGCACCCTCAGGATATCGTGGGGCACCGGGTTGCCGTCCATCAGGGAATCGCCCACCTCCACGTAGTCCCCTTCCTGGACGCTGATGTGCTTGCCCTTGGGCAACAGGTAGTCCTGGGGCTTTTCCTTGTCGTCGGTGGGCACGACGACGATGCGCCGCTTGTTCTTGTAATCCTTGCCGAACTCCACGCGTCCTTCGATCTCGCTGATGATTGCGTGGTCCTTGGGCTTGCGGGCCTCGAACAGTTCCGCCACCCTGGGCAGGCCGCCCGTGATGTCGCGGGTCTTGGCCGATTCCCTGGGGATGCGCGCGAGCACGTCTCCGGCGTGGACCTCCTGGTCGGACTCCACCGAGAGAATCGACTCCACCGACAGGAAATAACGGGCCTCCATCCCGTTGGGCAGGGTCAGCACCTCGCCTTTGTCGTTCCTGAGCGTGATGCGGGGCTTGAGATCGGAGCCCTTTGGCTGCTGCTTCCAATCGATGACGACCTTGCTGGAAATGCCCGTGGCCTCGTCCACCCTCTCCACCATGGAGATGCCCTCGACCAGGTCCACGTAGTTAACCAAGCCTTCCTTCTCGGTGATGATGGGGAGGGTGTAGGGGTCCCATTCGGCCAGCTTGGCGCCCTGCTTGACCATGTCCTTGTTCTTGACCAGGAGCTTGGCGCCGTAAGGAACGCGGTGATGGGCGCGCTCGCGGCCCTGGGCGTCGCTGAGAACCAGCTCCGATTTGCGGCTCATGATCACCAGGGCCCCGTCGCTGTTCTTCACCGTGGAGCAGTTCCTGAGCTCGACCTTGGCGTCGCACAGGGCCTCGATCTTGGACTGCTCGGTGCCGCGCTGCACCGCGCCCCCGATGTGGAAGGTGCGCATGGTCAGCTGGGTCCCCGGTTCGCCGATGGATTGGGCGGCGATGACGCCGACGGCCTCGCCCACGTTGACCTTGGTGCCGCGGGCGAGGTCCCGGCCGTAGCACGCGCCGCAGGCGCCGCCCCGGGTCTCGCAGGTGAGGACGGAACGAATCTTGATGGATTCGACTTCCGCTTTCTCGATGGCGTCGACGGCTTCCTCCTCGATCATGATGCCGGCCTTGACGATCACCTTGCCGGATTCCGGATCGAGCACGTCGTCGGCGGCGCTACGCCCGAGGATCCGCTCGGACAGGGTGGAGATCACCTCGCCGCCCTCGACCACCGCGCGCACCGTGATGCCCTGGGTGGTTTTGCAATCGTCCTCGGTGATGATGCAGTCCTGGGCGACGTCCACCAGGCGCCTGGTGAGATACCCCGAATTGGCGGTCTTCAGGGCCGTGTCCGCCAGGCCCTTCCTGGCCCCGTGGGTGGAATTGAAATACTCCAGAACGGTCAGCCCCTCCTTGAAGTTGGAGATGATGGGGGTTTCGATGATCTCGCCCGACGGCTTGGCCATCAATCCGCGCATGCCGGCAAGCTGCTTCATCTGGGCGGCCGATCCCCGGGCTCCGGAATCGGCCATCATGAAGATGGAGTTGATGGGCTGGCCGGGATCGTTGACGGAGATGTTCTTCATCATCTCGTCGGCCACCCTGTCCGTGCAGTGGGACCATGCGTCGACCACCTTGTTGTATTTCTCGCCCTTGGTGATCAGGCCATCGAGATACTGTTGTTCGTACTCCTTGACCTTGACTTCGGTCTCGGCAACCAGTTTGTCTTTCGCCTCGGGCACCACCAGGTCGTCCTTGCCGAACGATATTCCCGCCTTGCAGGCGTACTTGAAGCCCATGCCCATGAGATGATCCGCGAACATGACCGTCTCCTTCTGTCCGCAATGGCGGTAGACGATGTCGATGACGGTCGTGACCTCCTTCTTGGTGAGCAGGCAGTTGATCAGATCGAAGGGCACGTTCACGTTCCTGGGCAGGATTTCCGAGAGCAGCATGCGGCCCGGCGTGGTGTCCACCAGCAGGACAATGGGCTTTCCGTCTTCGTCGATTGTGCGATAGCGCGACCTGATCTTGCTGTGCAGGGTGACGGCGTCGGCGTTGAGGGCCTGCTCGATTTCGCCCACGTCCATGAAGACCATGCCCTCGCCCGGTTCGCCTTCGCGGTCCAGGGTCAGGTAATAGAGCCCGAGAACGATGTCCTGGGAAGGCACGATGATGGGCTTGCCGTTGGCCGGGCTGAGGATGTTGTTGGTGGACATCATCAGCACCCGCGCTTCCAGCTGCGCCTCCAGCGACAGGGGCACGTGCACGGCCATCTGGTCGCCGTCGAAGTCGGCGTTGAATGCGGTGCACACCAAGGGGTGAAGCTGGATCGCCTTGCCCTCGATCAGCACCGGCTCGAAGGCCTGGATACCCAGCCGGTGGAGGGTCGGCGCCCGGTTGAGCATCACCGGGTGCTCGCGGATGACCTCCTCCAGGATATCCCAGACTTCCGGCCGCTCCTTCTCCAGCATGCGCTTTGCCGCCTTGATGGTGGTGGCCATGCCGTAGAGCTCCAGCTTGGAATAGATGAAGGGCTTGAAGAGCTCGAGGGCCATCTTCTTGGGCAGCCCGCACTGATGCAGCATGAGCTCCGGCCCGACCACGATGACCGAGCGCCCTGAATAATCGACGCGCTTGCCCAGGAGATTCTGGCGGAAACGGCCCTGTTTTCCCTTGAGCATGTCGGAGAGCGACTTCAAGGGACGCTTGTTGGCCCCGGTGATGGCCCGGCCGCGCCGCCCGTTGTCGAACAGGGCGTCCACCGATTCCTGGAGCATGCGCTTCTCGTTGCGGACGATGATCTCCGGCGCCTGCAGCTCGATCAGCCTCTTCAGGCGGTTGTTGCGGTTGATCACCCGGCGGTAGAGGTCATTGAGATCCGAGGTGGCGAAACGGCCGCCGTCCAGGGGCACCAGGGGGCGCAATTCCGGCGGGATGATCGGGATCACCTCGAGGATCATCCATTCGGGCCGGGTCGAGGTTTTGCGGAATCCCTCGACCAGCTTGAGCCTCTTGACCAGCTTCTTGCGCTTGGCCTCGGAGTTGGTTTCCTTGAGTTCCTGGCGCAGGACCTCCCATTCCTCCTCAAGGTCGATTCCCTCCAGCATGTCGCGAATGGCTTCGGCGCCGATGCCCACCCTGAAGGCATCCTCGCCATATTCCTCGACCGCCTTCTGGTAATCGTCCTCGCTCAGCAGGTCGTGCTGATTCAAGGGCGTGAGCCCCGGCTCGACGACCACGTAGTTTTCGAAATAGAGGATGCACTCCAGGCTCTTCAGCGTCATGTCGAGGAGCAGGCCGATGCGCGACGGCAGGGACTTCATGAACCAGATATGGGCCACCGGGGAGGCCAGCTCGATGTGTCCCATGCGTTCGCGGCGGACCTTCTGCAGGGTCACCTCCACGCCGCACTTCTCGCATGTTATGCCCTTGTATTTCATGCGCTTGTATTTTCCGCACAGGCACTCATAGTCCTTTGTCGGTCCGAAAATACGGGCGCAGAACAGGCCGTCCCGCTCCGGCTTGAAGGTTCGGTAGTTGATGGTCTCCGGTTTCTTGATTTCGCCCCAGGACCAGGAACGTATCCGTTCCGGGCTGGCGATTGAGATCTGGATCCGGTCGAAACGCTGGGTGCCGCCGACCTGTCCGAAAACCCTCATCAACTCGTTCATAAAGCTTACTCCTAGAACACTGCCGGTCAGTTCAATTCCACGTTCAGGCCAAGGGAGTGGAGTTCCTTGACAAGCACGTTGAAGGATTCGGGGATTCCCGCCTCGTAGGTGTTGTCGCCGCGGACGATGGACTCGTAAATCTTGGTCCGGCCCGAGACGTCGTCGGACTTGACCGTCAGCATTTCCTGCAGGGTATAGGCGGCGCCGTAGGCTTCCAGGGCCCAGACCTCCATCTCGCCGAAACGCTGGCCGCCGAACTGGGCCTTGCCGCCCAGGGGCTGCTGCGTAATGAGTGAATAGGGGCCTGTGGAGCGAGCGTGGATCTTGTCCTCCACCAGGTGGATAAGCTTCATCATGTAGATGTAGCCGACCGTGATGGGCTGGTCGAATGGCTCTCCATTCCGTCCGTCGTAAAGGATAGACTTGCCCAGAATCGGGGCCACCATCTGTCCGTCTCGGTTAAGGCGAATGGCCTCATTCCGCATGTCTTCCCCGCTCATCTCCGCGACATCAACCTTTGCCTCTTCTTTCAACCAGGCCTCGAGGCATATCTTAGAGGGCGCGCCGGGTAGGGGTTCTCCAAAAGCGTCGTCGTAGCCGTAGCCTCGCTCTTTAAGCCAGCGTCGCACGGCGGCGAAGTCGACCTTCCTTGGGCCATCCGATGCTATGGGCCTCGGGTCCACGGCACCCGACGTCTCGATTATCCATGCCTGGGCCAGCGCATCTTCGATAGACAAGTCGGGAGCGCCGTCGAACACGGGCGTTATCGCTCGGAAACCCAACTTGTGTGCCGCCCAACCCAGATGCGTCTCGAGGACCTGTCCCAAATTCATGCGAGACGGGACGCCGATGGGATTCAAGATGATATCCACGGGTGTGCCGTCCGGTAGGTAGGGCAGGTCCTCTTCCGGAAGTATGCGAGCTATCACGCCCTTGTTGCCGTGGCGCCCCGCCATCTTGTCGCCTTCCATTATCTTGCGCGTCTGGGCAATCCAGAGCCGAACAAGTCGATTGACGCCGGGCGGGAGCTCGTCCCGATTGGCCCTGGTGAAGACCTTGACGCCGATTATTTTGCCCTTCTCTCCGTGGGGTACCCTCAGAGAGGTGTCCTTAACGTCGCGGGCCTTCTCGCCGAAGATGGCTCTGAGGAGCTTCTCCTCTGCGCTGAGCTCCGTCTCGCCCTTGGGCGTAATCTTGCCGACGAGGATGTCGCCCGGCCCTATCTCAGCGCCAACGCGGATGATACCGTCTTCATCCAGGTCCCGTA
>JADFTO010000318.1 GCA_022560215.1 Pseudomonadota bacterium
GCTGTCCGCGGCGCCGTTCTACGCCTGGTGGATCGCGGGCTGGCACCCCGCCGCGATGGCCGCCGCCCTGGCCGCGCTCATCGTCGCGCGCCACCACGCCAACATCCGCCGGCTCACTCGCGGCGAGGAGCCGAAGATCGGGGAAGGCGGAGGGTAACCGAGTCTCAAGGTTGCATTAGGCGGGAAAACGGACTATCCTCCGCGCGCGGAACACATCATGAACACTAATGCGGCGCCTTCCCCCCCTGCCGGCGGGAAGGCCCTCCTGGCGGCTCCCCTGATATGAATTCACCGTCACCTCTGCCGCCGTCGGAAAAGCTGGACTGGCTCAGGCTGATCCGCTCGGAGAACGTGGGGCCCATCACCTTTTTCCGGCTGCTGGAACGCTTCGGCACGGCGGCGGCGGCCCTTGACGTCCTGCCCGGCCTGGCCCGGCGCGGCGGCCGGCTGGCCAAGGTCTGCCCCAAATCCGACGCCGAGCAAGAGATGGCGATGCTGGAACAGTTGAACGCCTGCCTCCTCGCCCGGGGCGAGCCCGGCTATCCGCCCCTTCTCGCCCATATCGAGGACCCGCCGCCCCTGCTTTACGTCATCGGCAACGCCCATTTGCTGGAAAGGGACGCCATCGCCGTCGTCGGCGCCCGCAACGCGTCTCTCAACGGGCGGCGCTTCGCCCGCAAGCTATGCGGCGACTTGGGCCGGGGCGGCCTGGTGGTGGTCTCCGGCATGGCCCGCGGCATCGACGCCAGCGCCCACGACGGCGCCCTGGAAACGGGGACCGTCGCGGTTCTCGCCGGGGGCATCGATATGGTCTATCCGAAGGAAAACGCCGGACTCCACGACCAGGTCAAGGAGCGCGGGGTGATGATCAGCGAAACGAAGCCCGGCACGGTGCCCCTCGGGCGGCACTTCCCGCGCCGCAACCGCTTGATTTCCGGCATGGCGCTCGGCGTCGTGGTGGTCGAGGCCACCCCGAGATCGGGCTCGTTGATCACCGCGCGCATGGGCCTGGAGCAGGGTCGCGAGGTTTTCGCCGTACCCGGCTCGCCCCTGGATCCCAGGGCGAAGGGGGCCAACGACCTGATCCGTTCCGGCGCCTTGTTGATCGAATCCGCCGACGATGTCCTCGAGGCCGTCAAATCCATGGTCCCGAGACCCCTTCACGAGGCCGAACCCGTTGATTTTGCTGCCTCCCCGCCGCCCTCCTCACCGAGGCCGGACTTGAAGTTCTTGACCCCCTTGGCGACATCGCCCATCACCTTGGGCAATTTGCCCGCGCCGAAAATGATCAGCACGATCACCAGGATCAGGATTACCTGCCAAACTCCAATTCCCATGGTCTACTCCAGGTTCAAAAGGGCGCTCGAATATTCGGGCGAATAATGGCAGAAAGGCCGCCCTGCCGCAATGACCGCCGCCGAGAGACCACGGACCCTAGTCGCCGACCGGGAACACGAAGGTCTGGGCGGGATCGAGCCGGACGGAGATGGCCTCGCCCTCCTCGAGCACGAAGCGGCTGGGAACCCGCGAGTGGAAATGGAGGTGCGTGTCCTCGAACTCACCCAGGCAAAGATGGATGAAGTTGCCGCGGCGTAACGCCCGGGTGGTGATGATATGGGCACTGTGCCCCTCCTCATTGCCGGCATTGTCATCGCCAATCCGGCTGATGAGGATGGCCTCCGGCCGTATCAGGACCTCGACCGCCGTGCCATCGGCGATGCCGTCCGCGGCGACGGCGCCGAACGGGCCTGCCACCGCGCCGGCCTCGACAACCCCGTTCAGGCGGTTCACGGAACTGAAGAAATTGGTGACGAAGGCGCTGTTGGGCTGGCGATAGAGTTCGACCGGGGTGCCGACCTGGACAATATGCCCTTGATGGAGGACGGCGATGCGGTCGGCCATATACATGGCCTCTTCGGGATCGTGGGTGACGATCAGGGTGGTGGTGCCGCTGTCCTTCATGAGATGCAGGGTTTCCTCGCGGATTTGCGAACGCAACTGGGCATCGAGACCGGAGAAGGGTTCGTCGAACAGCATCACTTTCGGCCTGGGCGCCAAGGCGCGGGCGAGCGCCACGCGCTTTTGCTGGCCACCGGAAAGGACGTGGGGAAAGGCATCGCAGTAATCGACCATGCCGACCTGGCCCAGCACCTCCCGGGCGCGCAGTTGCGCCTCGGCCCGGCCCATGCCCGCCAATCCGAAGGTGACATTGCGCAGCACCGA
>JADFTO010000319.1 GCA_022560215.1 Pseudomonadota bacterium
GATCTCAAGCGATACTGGCCTCAGGCCTGGGGAGAGAACGCCTGGACCTGGTCCGTGTCCCACCTGTCCGCCGGAAGGGTGAGCGAAGCGCGCGCCCGGATCCGGCTCGGGCTGGACGGCGCCGGCGGCGTCCGGGTGGAGACGATCAAGGGCGAGATGGACCTGGAGGACTTTACGGTGGACTACCTGCCGCCCATGCCCAAGGTCGTCCGGGTCAGCGGTCAGGCCACCTTCGATAAGACCCGGTTCGACATTTTCGTCCTCAGCGGCGAAACCTTCGGCCTGCGGGTGCGGGAGGGATCGATCTTCTTCACCGGCCTCGACCAATATGACCAGGTCGTGAACATCCAGCTCCTGATCGACGGGCCGGTCCGGGACGCCTTGAAACTGATCGACAACGAGCCCCTCGGATTTTCCTCGGTCCTCGGCATCGACCCGGCCAAGACCTCGGGCCGGGCCCTGACCCGCCTTAAGCTCGGCTTCATCGTGGAGCACGCCCTGACCAGGGACCGGGTCGAGGTCTCGGCGACCTCGGAGATGACGGAGGTTGCGCTCGCCGACGTCCTCCTCGGGCAAAGCGTCAGCGAGGGATCGCTGGCGCTGAGCGTGGACAAGACCGGCATGGACGTGAGCGGCAGGATCATGCTGGGGAACGTTCCAGCCACCTTGGAATGGCGCCGGAATTTCCTCGACAATGCCCCCTTCCGTGGACGTTACGAGCTCAGCGCCCGCATCGATGGGATTCAGGACCTTGCCGATGTCGGCATCGACATGGCGCTTCTTTCCGGCGACTTCATCCGGGGCGCCATGGACGCCCGGGTCGTGCTCACCGTTGACGACGGCGACACCGGCATCTTGAACGCCAGCCTGGACCTTACCGATGCGGAACTCGACATCCCGGCCCTCGCCTGGTCCAAGAAGGCGGGCACGGCCGCGACCGCCCGGGTGGACGTGAAACTGCGAGGGGACCGGGTCGAGGAAATCACCCGCTTCGATCTGGTGGCCGACGGTTTACTGATCCAGGGTTCCGCCCGCAACACCCCGGACGGCCTGGAAAGGATCGACCTGGACCGCGTCGTCCACGGCAGGACGGACATGAGGGGCGTGCTGATTCCTGGACGGGACGGCGGCTGGACGGCCAGCTTCCACGGCGCCAGCTTCGACCTGGAGCCCCTGTTCGAGGATCTCTTCGGCGACTCAGGGAAAGGCAGCGGGGAAGAGGAAACCCAGCGCTACAGCCTGTCGGTGGATTTGAACAAGGTCTGGCTGGGGCCGGGCCGTTCCGTCGGCGGCGTCGCCGGCACCCTGACCCGCACCGGCGACCACTGGCGCACCATGGCCCTGGAAGGGCGGACCGGCAAGGACAAGAAGTTTACGCTCGGGATAAAACCGGGCAAGGGCGGCAACCGCCGCCTGACCATCCTCGCCGAGGACGCGGGCTCCTTTTTGAAGGAGCTCGGATTCTACGACAACATGATCGGCGGCGCCTTGCAGGTGACGGGGGACTTCGACGACGCCGCCCCGGGCAAGCCATTGCGCGGCCGTCTCGTCATCAAGGACTACCGGGTGCTCAAGGCCCCGGTCTTGATCAAGCTGGTGAGCATCATGGCCCTGACCGGCATCTTCGAGGCCCTGGAGGGCGACGGCCTGGCCTTCATCGAGCTGAACGCCCCTTTCACCCTCGAGGACGGGGTCCTGAAAGTGACGGACACCAAGGCGACGGGCCTGTCGCTGGGCTATACGGCCTCGGGCAGCATCGACACCCGGGCCGACACGGTGGACCTGAACGGCACCATAGTCCCGGCCTACGCCATCAACAGCATGCTCGGCAAAATTCCCATCTTGGGCGAGATCTTCACCGGCGGCGAGGAAGGGGGCGGGGTCTTCGCCGCCTCCTATAGCATGACCGGCCCCATGGATGATCCCAAGGTCTCGGTCAACCCCCTGACGGTCCTGGCGCCGGGGTTCCTGCGCACGCTGTTCGAGGCCTTGTTCGAGGGAGCGACCGGCCCGCCGTCCGGGCAGGAGGAGCCCAAGGAAGGGCAATGAGAGGCCGTCCCCGGGTGGGATCAGACGGGCTTGACCAGGGCGTGGCGCTTCTTGCCCGCCGACAGCTTGATCACGCCGGAGTGGATGTCGGCGGCGCCGATGGCTTGAGTCTCGCTGGCGATGACCCGGCCGTTGAGGCGCCCGCCGCCGCCCTTGATCAGGCGCCGGGC
>JADFTO010000136.1 GCA_022560215.1 Pseudomonadota bacterium
TGGAAAAAGAGCTGATCATCGACGCGCTCAAGTTGAGCAAGGGAAACCGTGCGGCTGCCGCGCGGCAGCTGGGCCTTACCGAACGGATCATGGGCCTCCGCGTCGATAAACACGGCCTGGCCTGACCTCACCCCTCGGAGCCCGAACCTACATTCTGGTGGGTTCGGCATCTGGTCCTACCGTAGCGTAGGATTTTCTGTGCGTCAAGGCGCCGCCTAAAAAGACCCTAAAAACGGGGATCCCCCTTTTAGGTAAAGGGTTTTTTCACGTTTTAGTTTTCTGGCACACGCTTTGCCAATGCCGTTACCTATGAGCGCGTCTTGCGCATTCAGTCGACTACGGGATCGGATGGAGGAAAAACCACCCATGCAGCTTCCACGTAAATCGTTTCTCATACTTCCGCTACTCTACGTCGCGGTAGCGCCCGCGCCGGCAGCGGCCCAGACCGCGGCTGACGCGATGTTCGCGGTCAACAACACATGGATGCTCGTCGCAACGCTGTTGGTATTCATGATGCACCTGGGGTTTGCTTTCCTCGAGGCGGGGCTGACCCAATCCAAGAACACCGTGAACATCCTGTTCAAAAACGTGAGCATTATCGCCATCGGATTGCTCACCTACGCCATCGTGGGGTTCAACCTGATGTACCCCGGAGAGTTTTCGATGGGGGGCTTCTTCGGGTTCGCCGGCTTTGGCATCGGGACGGACGCGGCCGGTCTCACTTCGGAATACAGTGAGGGGTACACCTATTGGACGGACTTCATTTTTCAAGCGATGTTCGCTGCGACAGCGGCCACGATCGTGTCTGGGGCCGTCGCCGAGCGCATCAAGCTGGCCTCGTTTTTGGTGTTCGCCACCCTGTATGTAGGGCTGGTATACCCGTTGGTCGGTTCTTGGAAGTGGGGGGGCGGGTGGCTCGACGAGATGGGCTTCTACGATTTCGCCGGATCGACGCTCGTCCATTCGGTTGGCGGATGGGCCGCCCTCGCCGGCGTCATCGTCCTCGACGACGGGGACTGCATCGTCAGGGTCGCCAAAAACATCAACGAGTTCTTCCACGAAGAATCCTGCGGCAAATGCACGCCCTGCCGGGAAGGGCTGGATTGGACCGGCAAGATCCTGCACCGCCTGGAGGCGGGGGAGGGCAGGCAGGGGGACCTGGAGCAGCTCGACTTCCTGTGCGGCAGCATCTTCGGGAATTCCTTCTGCGCCCTTGGCGACGGCGCGGCCTGGGCGTTGAAGGCGGCGATCACGCAATTCAGGGACGAATTCGTCCAGCACATCGAAGAAGGGAAATGCCCGCACTCTTGAGGCGGGCAGGGGAAAGCGCGAACGTCATGGCCAAGATCACGATCGACGGGAACACGCGGGAAGTCGCCGACGGCACCTTGATCCTCGAGGTGGCGCTGGAACAAGGGATCGACATCCCCACGTTCTGTTACATGGCGAGGCTGGCGCCGCTGGCGTCCTGCCGCATGTGTCTGGTCGAGATCGAGGGCAAGGGCAAGCTGCAACCCTCGTGCGCGACCCCGGTGACGGACGGCATGGTGGTGAGGACGGACACCTCCCTGATCGCGGACACCCGGCAATCCATGCTCGAGTTGCTGCTCGCCAACCATCCCCTGGACTGCCCGGTCTGCGACAAGTCGGGGGAATGCGAACTCCAGGACATGGTCTTCGAATACGGCGCCGGGGAGGCCCGCTTCCATGACCAGAAGCGGGTCTTCTACACCAAGGACATCGAGCTCAACCCGGTCATCATCTTCAACGCCCAGCGCTGCATCCAATGCCAGCGCTGCGTGCGCATCTGCGAGGAAGTGGTGGGCGCGGTGGCTCTCGGCACCGTCGAGAAGGGCATGGATACCAAGGTGACCGGCTTCGAGGGCAGCCTCGCCGGCTGCGACCACTGCGGAAACTGCATCGAGGTCTGCCCGGTGGGCGCCCTGATGAGCACCCCCTACCGATACAAGTCAAGGCCCTGGGACCTCAAGGAGACCGACAGCATCTGCCCCTATTGCGGCACCGGCTGCCACCTCAGCATCGGCGTCCGCGACGGCCAGCTCGCCAGGGTGCGCTCCAAGTACGAAACCGGCGTCAACGGCGAGACTCTCTGCGTAAAGGGCCGCTTCGGAATCGATTTCATCGACGGCGACAACAGGCTGAGGACGCCGCTGGTGCGCAAGGAGGGGGCGCTCACCGCCGTCTCCTGGGAAGAAGCGGCCGCCTTCATCGCAGAAAGGGCCGAAGGTGCCGTCGAGAAGGGCGGCCCGGCGGCGGGCGGCCTGGCCTCGCCCCGCCTCAACAACGAAAGCCTCTATCTGTTCCAGAAACTGATGCGGACGGTGTTCCGCACCAACAGCGTCGATTCGTCATCGCGCTTCTCGGCCGCGGGCCCGGACGCCTACCAGTCCCTGGCAGGACTGTTCGGCTCACTTTACGCCAGGCGCTCCCTGCATCGGGTCCTGGAAGCCGACTGCATCTTAGTCCTCGGGGCCACCGTCACCGACGAGACCCCGGTGACCGAATACCTGGTCAGGGGGGCAGTCCGCAGCAGGGGGAACAAGCTGTTCATCGCCTCGGCGCGGCCGTCGCGGCTCGACTCCGAGGCCATCTCCTCATTGCGGCTCCTGCCCGGGGCCGAGGCCTATCTGCTGTCGGCGCTGCTGAACGGGATCGAGGGGGCCGAGAAGACCTTCGCCAACATGGGCGCCCTGAAGAAAAGCCTGCTGCAGGCGGCGAAGACCCCACCGCCCGAATTCGGGGATTTCCTGGAAAAGGTGGGGACGGCGTTCGCCGCCGCCGCCTCGGTCACCTTGCTCATCGGCGCCGACCTGCTGCGCTCGCCCGGCGCGGCGGCGGCGCTTTCCATGGCGCGCGGCTTAGGAACGGTCCTGGAGGCCCTGGGCAAGCGGGCGGAAGTCCAGTTCCTGTTCGACCGGCCCAACCAGATGGGGGCTTGGGAGCTGGGCGGGCTGCCCGGCCTGCTTCCCGGCTGGCGGCCCGTCGGCGACGCCGATGCCCGCGCCACGTTCGAAGAGGCCTGGGGGGCCTCCCTGCCGGCGGATTCCGGCGCCGACTTCCGCCGCATGCTGGAGCGCTCGGAGGCCGGCGAAATGGACGTGCTCTACGTGGCGGGCGGCGATCCGCTGCTCTCCTATCCCGATGGGGGCCTGGTGGAGAGCGCGCTCTCGAAGGCCGGCCTGCTGATCGTCCAGGACGCCTTCATGACCGGCACCGCGCGGCTGGCCGACGTCGTGCTGCCCGCCGCCACCTTCGCCGAGGAAGCGGGAACCTTCACCAACAATGAAGGCAAGGTGCAGAAGCTGCGGCCCATCCGCCGGCCGGCCTTCGAGGCCAAACCCAACGCGGAGATCTTCGCCCTCGTCGCCCAGGCGCTCGGGTGCGACCTCGGGCCGGTCTCCGCGGACGCGGTCTTCGCCGAAATCGCGCGCCTGGTGCCGTCCTACCGGGGGCTGAGCCACGACGGCCTCGGCGACGATGGATCGTATACCCGCACCCCCCCGGAAGAAGGGGACGGCGGCGACCTGGATGATCCGCCCCTCGCCCCGCCGCGGCGGGCGAAGGGCCTGGAACTGGTGACCGGCGACAGCATGTTCCATTCCGGATACCTGTCGGGGAATTCACGGGTCCTGGGAAATCTCTCGGCCGAGGCTTACGTGGAAATGAACCCGGAAGACGCCGCCGGGCTGGAGCTGGCGGATGGGGCCGGCGTCATCGTCAGGTCGGTGCGGGCTGAGATGAAGGCGCGGCTAAAGCTCAACAAGCGCTTCCCCGCCGGCGTCGTGTACGTGCCGGAAAATTTCGCCGATGCGCCCCTGAACCGCCTGCTGAAACAGGGCGAGTACCCCTGCCCGGTGGAGGTCCTGCGGGGATAATACCAAAGGTCACTGATAATGACCCCTAGAGACGGTCTTCCAGGGTTTTCGGCTAGGAGCGTGCGTCGCCGCGATGCGGGGCATCGCAAGACGTGCGCGACGACGTCCGAAAGCCTTGGAAGACCGCCCTTCGGGTCGCGTATGCGGCCCGTCGGAGGGCGTCGAAACGCTTTGACGATGCACCGCATCGCCCGCGGCCTTTCTCCTACCCGACAGACCGCATGCGCGATCTCTATGGGTCATTATCAGTGACCTTTGGTATAAGCCGCCGCCTGGCCGGGTCGGGGGAATCAGACGCCGTAGCGGTCGCCGAAGACGAAGGCCTCGGTTTCCTGGATGTCTTCCTCCAGGGATGTCTTCACCGCCGCGAAAAGGTCCCGGATGGAGACCATGCTGATGACCTTGCCGCCGTCCGTCACCGGCAGGTGCCGGAAATGCCTGGATTGCATCATGTCGAGCGCCTCCATGGCGAAATCGTCCGGGGACAGGGTGTCGGGGTTCTCCGTCATGATTTCGGACACGGTGGCGGTGCGGGTATCCAGGCCCTTGGCCACGACCCGGTGAGTCATGTCGCGTTCGGTGACGATGCCGACAAGGTTCTCCTTGTCGTCGAAGACGACCAGCGCGGCGACATGGGCGTCGACCATTTTGACGGCCGAGTCGATAATATTGTCATCCGGGGAAACGGAGATGACTTCTCGAGGCTTGACGATGTCGGGCACGATTTTGCGGTTCATAAAACAGCCCCCCATCATAATTCAATCGCATCTTGCTTGTTGCCAATATTAGGGCAGGCGTGGGGGGGGCAGGCAAGGGGGAAAGCGGAATCGCGGCCGGAAGGCGCGAATCCCTGCCCCTACATGACGAACGGGATGGCGACCATGGCCAGGATGACCAGGAGCAGAAACCCCCGCACCAGCAAGCCTAACAGGCCCACCGCGGCGCGGATGGCGATAGTGCCGCCGATGGCCAGGCCGGCGAGCGCCAGTGCTAGGAGGAGTTCATTCATGGCAACCACCCATGGCCCGGGGCGGATCAGGTTATAATGGTCGGCAATCCTTGGTATTTTTCGAAGGGTGTCAACAACGCCGCCCGCCGATGGGATAAATCCCCCGAGTGTGACGGCGGTCACTGCGCCGGGGGACCGTTCCATGGGATAGTCGTCGGCAGATCAGGGGTTTTCCTCCCCCGGCTTTACCCGAGCCTGGTCCCTGATCGACTCCTGAAAACTAAACCGGGCCTAAACGGCCCGGTTTTTTCATGACCTTGATCCAGATCAAGGAAAACTCCGCGCTCCGGCCATAGTATCTCCGGCGTGAAAGGAATATCCGGTTCCTCATAATAGTCCCCCCAAACTCTGATTCATGCCGGGTCTTTCTTGGCCCGGCATTTTTTTGCCTCCCCGTCCCGGCCTCCCCGAAACCGGCCGCCGACAACGGGCGCGTTTCAACAGGTGAGGTGGAGGGCGGCGACGATCCTTTTCCCCGATTCGGATTGCAGCCTGTTGAAGGTGGATACCGCGTCCGGGGTGGTGGCGGCGATGATTTCGACGCCCCGGGAGCGGGCGTAATCGAGAGTTTCCTCCCCCACCGCCATGTTGCCGTAGTAGCCGGTCCCCACCACCAGGATATCCGGGCCGGACTCCCAGACACCGTTTAAATCCTCCACCCGCAGACGGTGCCCCTCCTGGCGCCACCAGGACCCTTCCACGCGGCCGGGATGGATGATCACGTCGCGGGTATGGGTCTCGCCGTCGACGACGATCTTGCCGAAGTCATAGAGGGTGATTCTCATCATTTGATCGTATCCCATGGGGCATATCCATTATGCCGGTGAACGGCGCACCGCCGCCAGGGGAATTGAAAGGCCGCCTCAGGACCGTTCCTCGAACAGCGCCTCGATCACCGGGCAGTCCGGAATGTCGCCGCGATCGCATTGTGAAACCATATCGTCCAACACGCGCTTGAGTTTTCTTAAATCGGCGATCTTCTGCCGTACTGCGTCGGCGTGTTCCACGGTAATCGCCTTCACCTCGTCGCAAGTGTAGTCGTTGCCGTCTACGAGCCCCAACAGGTCCCGTACTTGGACAAGGGTGAATCCCAGTTCCCGGCTGCGCCGGATGAAGGTCAGGCGCTTGAGGTGGTCTTCGCTGAAAACGCGGTGCCCTCCTTCCGTGCGAGGGGGTTTCGGCATCACTCCGATCCGCTCGTAATAACGGATGGTTTCGATGTCGCAGCCGGTACGCTTCGACAGCACACCTATGAGCATCTTAGGGGGCCTCGGACTGAGCCATAACCCGGAAGATATCACAAAACCTTCGAGGCTGTACCGAATACAGGTCGCAATCTCTTGCCGGCCGTTCGCTGGGTTCCTTATTGGCGGTTGCCGGCGTCATGACGGTCACCAACGCCGCCAACATATAAACATCTTGATTCTGTAGTCGCTACAGGCCTTACCCTTCGTCTTGCGACCCGAATATGTTAATCGGGAGGAAGCGGATCTTGGCAATTGACAACCCGTTTTTACTGGGAGGTTGGTAACGGTGCGGCAAGCTGTGCTTTCGGGCGTCATCGTGCTGGGCGTCATCCTGATTCTCGTCTTAATGGCGTGGGAATGGTCATTCGGTCTCACGGTCCAAGCGATGGAAGAGGCCATTCGTTCGTGGGGGACTTGGGGTGTATTCGCCTCCATCGGCCTGATGATTATCCACTCGTTCGTGCCGTTCCCTGCCGAGTTCCTCGCTATTGCGAACGGCATGGTCTATGGGCTTGTCTGGGGCACCGTCATCACTTGGATCGGGGCGATGCTGGGCGCATTCCTCGCCTTCGGCCTGGCCCGCAAGTTTGGCCGGCCTTTCGTGGAGATGGCGGTAAGAAGAAAAGACTGGCACATATGGGATGACCGGATGGCCGCGCAGGGCGGACACGTGGTGCTCATCAGCCGTTTCATCCCTATCATCGCTTTCAATCTGATCAATTACGCCGCGGGGCTCATGCGTGTGTCGTGGTGGACGTTCGGCTGGGCCACCGGCATCGGCATCCTCCCCATGATCATTCTGATGGTGGTGGTGGGGGATAACATCGAGAATTTGACCTGGCGGACATGGGGGCTGCTGCTCGCGGGCGGGCTGATGCTATGGCTCGTGTTCCGGTGGAAGTTCAGGCCGCTACTGGAGGGTAAGAGCAAAACGCTTGCGAAAAAACGGTGACATGGTGGCCTTTCTTCAGTTCCGCGCCATACACCCGAAGTGCGAACTTGCGACTAAAAAAGCGCTTGCACCTGTAGTCGCTACAGGTCTTAGGGTAGGTGAAAAGGTGATCTGGATGAGCTTATTCAAGTGATCGATCAAAGTCCTTCGACCGCCGTTGAGGCGTCCGCGAGGATGCCAACCAAGGCGCCGCTCAACGAACAAACCAAAAAGAGTTTGCTCGCGGGTGGCAGCGTACTGGGTGCGGTTGCGATGTCGTCGTGCTGTATCGTTCCGCTAGCGTTGTTCAGCCTCGGCGTCACCGGAATCGACTCGGGTCCATGGTGACTGGCTCAAGATGATGCCGTCTACCGCCACCGCCGCCGGCCGGCTGGAATTTGAGATCGTCCCCGGCGCCACCTTCCCGAACTGGGCCGCCGTCACGTCGGGTACTGTGACCGAGGCCCTGACCGCCTTCTTGGATGCCT
>JADFTO010000320.1 GCA_022560215.1 Pseudomonadota bacterium
ATGACCGCGCCGAGGATGATGTAGGACAACTGGCTGATCGTCGAATAGGCGAGGCGCGCCTTCAGGTCGTCCCGGGTCAGGGCGTAGATCGAAGCCGTGATGATGGTGAAGGAAACCAGATACGCGGTGGCGATGCCGAGGCCGAGCGTGCCCATCAGGTCCACCCCCATGACGTGGAAGACCAGGCGCAGAATGCAGAAGACGCCCATCTTGACCACCGCCACCGCGTGCAGCAGCGCGCTCACCGGCGTCGGCGCCACCATGGCCGCGGGCAGCCAGGCGTGGAAGGGCATGATGGCGCCCTTGGCGAAACCGGCCAGGTAACAGAGATAGACCACGCTCAACAGCAGGTCCGAGGCGTCGACGCCGGCAAACAGGCCGGTGGGCTTGAAATCGAGGGTCCCCGTCATCTGGTAGGTCAGCGCCAGCCCGGCCAGCAGGAAGGTCTTGGACGCGCCCACCAGGTAGACCATGTAGCGCCGGCTGCCGTGCCAGGATTCCTCGTCCTCCTTGTGGTAGACCAGGGGATAGGTGACCAGGCTGAGCACCTCGTAGAAGATGACCAGGGTGAACAGGTTGGCGGCGAACGCCCCGCCGACGGCCGCCGACAGGCTGACGGCGAAACTGGCGAAGAACCGGGTCTGCGCGTGTTCCTTCAGGCTCCGCATGTAGCCGATGCAGTAGAGGGCGGCGACGATCCACAGCATGGACGAGACGGTGGCGAACACCATGCCCAGGGAATCCACCCGGAAGGCGAAATCCACTCCCGGCAGAATCTCGAACAGGGTGAACTCGACGGTTCCCCCGGCGAGCACCACGGGGGCCATGGAGATGACGATCAGGAACTTGACCACGGCCGCCACCAGGGAGACGCCGTCCCTCAGGTTGTCGCGGCCGTGGAGCCAGAGGATGGCCAGCGCGGCCAGCAGGGACACGGCGATGGCGAGCACGGGTTTGATCGAGGTGACGGCTTCCAACCCGTTAGCCTTTCATGATCGTCACTTCGTCCACGTCGAGGGTGGACTTGTTGCGCATCAGGGCGACCAGGATGCCAAGGGCGATGGCGACCTCCGAGGCGGTGATGACGATGACGAAAATGGCCACGATCTGGCCGCGGAAATCACCCATGTAACTGGAGAAGGCGACGAGGTTGATGTTCACCGAATTGAGCATCAGCTCCAGCGACATCAGCACGATGAGCACGTTCCGCCTGAGCAGGACCCCCGCCACGCCGATGATGAACAGCGCCGCGCCGAGGGCCAGGTACATGGACAGGGGGACCATCAGTCGGCTTCGCTCCTGGCCAGGACGATGGCCCCCACCAGGGCGACCAGCAGGATGACGGAGGCGACCTCGAAGGGGAAAAGGTAATCGGTGAACAGCGTCGTGCTCAGTTCCCTGAGGGAGTCCGTCCCCAAGGCGCCCTCCCCGCCGGCGGCGGCGGAAGCGGGAAAGCGCTCGCTACCGAACAGGAGTATCAGCATCTCGGCGCCGAGAAGGCCGAGCACGACCAGGGTCGGAAACGTGCCGCTGGCCAAGAACCTGACGCGGGCCGCCTCGCGCACGTCGAGCATCATGATCACGAACAGGAACAGGACCATCACCGCGCCGACGTAAACGAAGATCTGGATGGCGGCCAGGAAGGGGGAACCGAGAAGGATGAAGAGCGCCGCCACCTGGACCAGGGAGACCATGAGGGCGAGCGCGCTGTGAACCGGGCTCCTGGCGATGACGACCACCAGCGCCGAAGTGATGGCAACGACCGCAAAAAAAAGAAAAAAGCCAAATTCCACGGAATTTGCCCCCTAATACCGCCAACGTTCGGGTCCCTTCGCCAGCATGGCGCGCGCAACGCCCTGCCAGGGGTCTATTTTCAGGGCATGATGGAGAGCGACGCCCGAAAGGTCAACGATGCAGGACCGGATTTATCCACAAATTTCGGCAATAAGGTTCCGGGCGCCCGCTAGTTTATTATTCGTAGGCGGGATTCCCGGAGCATACGGCGTTCCCAGGTTTCCCGAACGTGGTCCGGCGTGATAGGACCGAAGTCGTGCTCCCTGGTTCCTCGTGCCGCCCATCGTAATTCCCGCGACGGTCCTACGGGTCACGGAATTATGAAAGTGAGGACTAGCGCCCCCCCCGAATCCGCCGCCACCAGTCGTGCCGGCCTTCGGCCTCGCGCCCGAGGACGACCGCG
>JADFTO010000137.1 GCA_022560215.1 Pseudomonadota bacterium
TGCGCTATCCGCGATGTCCGTTGGCCCGGTGGGTTCTTGAGCTACTGCGTCAGTTTCTTCAGCTTTGTCCATAAAGGCGATCCCTATCCTCGATCCGGCGCTTGCCCTGACCGGCGCAGGGTGCTACCGTACCCGCAAACCAGATACCTCTTGGCGAGGATTTTACCGTTCAAGGAGCCGGAATGGCAACTAGCCAGGTAACCACATACAACAATTATATCGGCGGCCAGTGGGTCGAGGCTGGGACGGGCCGCACTTACTCCATCTATAACCCGGCCAGCAAGGATACCGTATTGGGCGAGTTCCAGACCTCGGGAGCCGAGGACGCCCTAAAAGCGGTGGACGCCGCCCAAGAGGCGTTGGCCGGCTGGGCCGGCACCCCGGCGCCCATCCGGGCCGGAGTCCTATTTCGTGCTATCGAGATCTTGCGCCAGCGGGGAGACGACATCGCCCGCACCATCACCCTGGAAGAAGGGAAGCCCTTGTCCGACGCCCAGGGCGAAGTAAAGCGGGCCATGAACATCATGGAGTACGCGGCTGGCGAGGGACGCCGCATGTTCGGCTATACCACGCCTTCCGAGCTGCCTAATACCGTGGCCTACACCATCCGCCGTCCCTTGGGAGTAGTGGGCATCATCACCCCCTGGAACTTCCCCCTGGCCATCCCCTGCTGGAAGCTGATGCCGGCGCTGATCGCGGGCAACACCGTCGTCTTCAAGCCCTCGCCCTACTCTCCCCTCAGCGCGGTCAACCTGCTGCGCATCCTGGAGGAGGCCGGCCTGCCGCCCGGCGTCGTCAACCTCCTCTTCGGTGAGGACGATACCGGCGCCGCTCTGGTGCGCGACCCGCGGGTGGCGATGGTCTCCTTCACCGGCTCCATCGAGGTGGGCCGCGAGATCGCCGCCTACTGCGGCGCTAACGGCAAACGCGTGCACCTGGAGATGGGTGGCAAGAACGCCATCATCGTCCTTGGCGACGCGGACATCGACCTGGCGGTCGAGGGCGCCGTGTGGAGCGCCTTCGGCACCAGCGGCCAGCGCTGCACCGCTGCCAGCCGCATGATCGTCCAGGAGGGCGTGTTGGACGCCTTCACCGAGAAGCTCATCGCCAGCGCCGAAACCTTGCGCCTCGGCGATGGCCTGGACGAGGCAACGGACGTCGGCCCGCTGGTGAACCGGCCCCAGTTGGAGAAGGTGCAGAGCTACATGGAGATCGGTCGCAAAGAGGGTGCCGCCATCGCCGTCGGTGGCCCAATTAGAGGCGGCAACGGTGAAGCCGGTGCTGCCGAGGGTCTTGGCGGTAATGGTGACGGTGCCGGCCACCGCGGTGGCGCTGGCCAGGGCGGCAATGGTGGCGTCGGCGTTGATCGCCTTGGCCAGTCCGGCGGCGTAGAAGGCGGCGGTGCCGGTAGCGGCCGAAGTGAAGCTAACCGTCTGACCGGCGATCGTGGCTTCGATCACGTCGTTTACCTGGATGGTGCCGCCGAGGGTAATGGTCAATGTCTCGGCGGTGGCGTCGGTCACCGAGTTGTTGGTGTCGAAGATGTACGTCTTGCCGTTGATGGTGACCGAGGATTGGTCGGCCGGGCGGCGGACCTCGCCGAGGGCGTCCTTCTGGTTGAACTCGAGCTGGCCGACGGAGCGGTAGACCTTGGGCGAGAGGGGGGAGTCCTCGATGGTGATGTGGGTGGTGCCCGTCGGCGGATCGACGTTCAGCTTCCACTCGTTGGGAGTATCGGTCTTGGTGTAGACGAAGCTCATGTTGGCGGCGTTGCCGAGGGAATCGAAGAACTGCACGTCGGTCTTGTGGGTGGCGCCCGCCGAGTCGTTCGCCGGCAGGTTGGCGCCGATGCCGATGTTGTTGGTGGAATTCGCCGTGCCGCCGACGCGGCTCAGGTTCACCGTGGTCAGGAATTCGGTGGAGACGATGTTCTGGTTGGCGATGGTGGTGGTCGCGTTATTTGTGGGGATCACCTTGCCGCCGGCGTCGACGGGCCAGGCCTGCAGGTAGAAACCCGCCGTGTTGCGCAGGAATCCCTCGTTGTCCTGGAAGAAGGAGCCGGCGCGGGTGTACAGGAACTCATTGGCGATGGTGGGCGTGTTGGCCTCGTTGACGATGAAGAACCCCTGGCCGGAGATGGAAAGGTCCGTCGACGAGGTGGACGACTGCAACAGGCCCTGGACGCCGGTGTCCGTGCGCGGCCTGGACTGCACGCCGCCGGGGGAGAAGAGCGTGGACGACGTCTGCTTGGTGACCAGGGTCTGGAAATCGACCCGGGTGTTCTTGTAGCCGATGGTGCTGACGTTCGTGATGTTGTCGGCAATGGCGCCCATGGCGCTGCTCTGGGCGGTCAGCCCGGAAACGCCCGAGGATAATGCACCAAACAAACTCATTTTTTTCTCCTACGTTCTGCCGGATGCCGGCCCCTTCCGGGGCCGCGGCCGGGGTTCTTGTCTTAAGCCGATGGCTCCTTGACGGAGATGACGTCGTCCATGAGAATGACGACGTCGCCCATGAATAGGGAGACGACGCCGTCCTCGGCGCCGGCTCCGATGATTCTGCCCGATACCGTCTGCGACACGTCGAGCAGGTTGTCTTCCCTGTCCAGCGCACTGACGATGATGATGTAGGCGCCGTCGGGTTGCAGGATGCCGTTCTTGTCCTTGCCGTCCCATAGGAAATCGTGGCTGCCGATGCCGGGTTCGCCGTCCACCGTGAAGACGGTGAGGCCGGCCGCGTTCCTGACGGTGATGGTGATGTCGTCGGCGTTGACGTCGAGGGTGTACGTGCTCTCGGCCAGGCCGTCCTCCAGATACACCGTGTTGCCCCGGGCCTCGACGGCGTTGCCGATGAAGCCGACCATGGACGAGATCTGGGACGTCTGTTGGAGCTTCAGCAGCTTCTCCAGGTTGGCGTTGGCGTTGATCTGTTGCTCGACGCCGGCGAACTGCACCAGCTGGGAGGTGAATTCGGTGGCGGACATGGGCTCCAAGGGGTCCTGGTTCTGGAGCTGCGTGATCAGCAGCTTGAGGAAACGGTTGAGGTCCTCGTTGAGCTGTTCCTTGGAGCCCACCGACTGGGAGTCGAGGGCCAGGCCGTCAGTCGAAGATGCGCTTCCGAGGATCATCTGTGCGTTCCTTCCAGGGTCTTCCTAGGCCCGGATGTCCACCCTGCCGTCGGGGCCGACGATATAGCCGTCGAGGACGGGGAGATCCTGTTCGGAGGCATCGGAGGCATCGGCCGTGGCGGTGTCGCTCGAGTCGGACTTGCCGCCGTCTTCGCCGTCGCTCTCCTGGCCTTCACGCATGTTGAATTCCATGTTGCCGGCGTCCGCCTGCAGGCCCGCGTCCTTGAGGGCCTGCTCCAGGTACCGGGCGTCCCGCTGCAACAGATCGAGCGTGTCCCTGTTGTCGGCCGTGATCACGAGCGACGTGCGGCCGTCGCTGGCGATTTCCATCTGAACGTCGATGCGGCCCATGGAGGCGGGCCTGAGCTGGATCGTGATCTTGTCGACGCCGGACTGGAGGGCCTTGGTGATCTGTACGGTGACCTGATCGGCCACGGACGGCCTGGGCTGGCTGGGGGCGCCGGTATTGGCCGCCTGCTTGGCCTGTCCGGCCTGCCGGGCCTGGCGGGCCTCGGCGCCGGGGACGGTGGCCGAAAGGGTCCCGCCTTCGGTGGCCTGGCCGGCGTTGACATGGAGCGTGCCTTGGGCCGCTCCCTTGCCCCCGCCGCCTTGGAGCGCGGCCTGGGCCTGCTGGACGGCCTGCTGGACGGCGACGTTGCCGAGGGCCTGCTGGCCGGCCTGGCCCGCCTGGGGACCGGCGGCCGAGGGCGCGTTGCCGTGGGTCGCCGCCTGGCCGGACTGGGACTTGGTTCCGCCGTCGGCGGCCTGGGTGGAGGCTTGCGCCAGGGTGGCGCTCGGCCGCGAGGAGAGAACGGCGGCTTCCCTGACCACGTTGACCTGGACGCGGGCGCCATCGCCGATCTTCTTGGCGAGGGCCTGCTGGAGGAGATCGCCGGCGGCCTTGGACGCGGTCTCGTCGGCGCCCTTGGCGTCCGCGGGCGCCTGGGCCTGCTGGACGATGCCCTTGGCTTGGTTGCCGTGGGTGTTGGCGTTGGCCTGGCCGGCGTTGCCGCCGCCCGTGGGCGTCTGCTTGCCGACGGCGTCCGAGGCCCGGGCCAGCCCGTCGAGGGCGTTCAGCCGCTGGGGCGCGGCCGTGGCGCGCTCGTTGGCCTGGGCCGCCACGTGGTTCTGCTTGCCGCCGTCTTCGGCGCCGGCCATCAGGCCGGCAAGGACCTGCTGGGCGGCCTCGGTGGCGGTTTCATTCCCGGGCGTAATGACACTTTCGCCGGCGGCGAGGGTCCTGCCGTCGTCCCGGGAGGTCTTGTCGGCGGCGGGCCCGTTCTCGTCCGGCGCCTGGGCCGACTGTTTAGGTGTCTCGTCCTGCTTGGAGCCGTCGTCGCCGGCCTCGCCGCCATGGGCCTGGTCCTTCTCGCGCGGGGCGCCGTCGTCCCGGGGCTCGTCGCCGTAGCTTTCGCGGACCGGGGCGGGCCCGTCGTCCCGGCTATCGGGGCGCGGGGCCTGGGGGGCGTCGGGGCGGTCGGTGTTTTCGACCTTCGCCTCGCGGCGCTCTCCGCCGTCGTCACGGGGACGGTCGGGGGCGGGAGCGGGCGCCTCGGCCTTGTTCGAGGTGATGTCGGTGCGGTTCGCGTAAAGGCTGCCCGCGTCCTCGATGCGCGTGGTGTTGAGCAAGTCGGCGAAGGAAATGGCGAGGGAAGCTCCCCCCAGCTTGTTCATGGCGGGAAGGGTGCCGGTACTTTCGTTCGTTTTGAGCGCAATGTTTTCCATGGCTTCTTGTTCCGTTTACTTGTGGCCGCCCCCTTACTTGCAAGGGGCGGGCCAGTTCGCGGAAGCGGCCCAAGTGATTGAAAAACAGGGAAAGTTAATTCACCCCTCGAGGGGGGATGGGGAAAATATGATCCCCGCGCCCGGCAAATTCTGACCACCGGGACCGGGAATTATGGGCCGGAAGGGGGCGGAGATACGGCCGCGGGGGCGAAGAGGCTACCCCGCCGTATCCCGGGCCAGCCGGCCGAGGGCTTCGGCGATGCGCGCCATCACGCCCTGCCAGTCGCCCCGTTCGGTTTGCCGGAAGAGCCGCGCCGTCGGGTACCAGGGGCTGTCGTCCCGGTCCTGGAGCCAGCGCCAGTCGGCGGCGAAGGCGAGCGGTATCCAGAGCGGACGGCCCAGGGCGCCGGCGAGGTGGGCCGTGGCCGTGCAGATGCTGATCACCAGGTCGAGCCGGCTCATGGCCGCCGCGGTGTCGGCGAAGTCGCCGAATTCCCCGCCAAGGTCGGTGACGCCCTGGGGCATGTCTCCCGCGTCCTTCTGCAGGCCGAACAGGGAGACCCCTGGAACCTGGGCGAGGGGGGCGAGGAACTCGGGCGGGCAGGAGCGCACCCGGTTGACGGCCTGGCCGGGATTGCCCCGCCAGGCGAGGCCCACCTTCAGCCCCGGGGCGTCCCCGAGGCGCTCCTCCCAGGCCCCGGTGAGACCGCCGTCGGCGCGCACATAAGGAATCTCGGCCGGGATGGTGTCCAAGGTGGTCCCGAACAGGCCGGGCAGGCTCATCAGCGGGGCGTGACAGTCGAATTCGGGGATATCCTCTCCCGTCACCACCTGGTCCACCCCGTCCAGGGTCTGCAGCAGGCGGACCAACTCCGGTTGGCAGCCGACCATCACCTTGCCGCCGCGTTCGGCGGCGAGGGCTGCGTAGCGGACGAATTGCAGGGTGTCGCCGAAGCCCTGTTCGGCGTGCAAAAGCAGCGTCCGCCCGTCCAGGGGAGAGCCGTCCCAGAGGGGTTGGGGGAAGTCGCGCTTGGTGGCGGGATAGGTGGCGCTTTGCCACCGCCATTCGTATTCCTGCCAGCCTTTCTCGTAGTCTCCCTTCAGCAGCAGGGCCATGGCGCGGTTGCCATGGATGGGGGCGAAGTCGGGAAATATGTCAAGCGCGCTGTCGTAGCGTTCCAGGGCGGCGTCCACCCGGCCCTGGGCCATGTATATGTTGCCCAGGGTGTCGAGCGCGATCGCATCGCCGGGGTTGAGCTCCAGGGCCTTCAGGCAGAGCCTCTCCCCTTCCTCCACCTTCCCCAAGTCCTTGACGGTGGCGGCCAGGTTGCGCAGGCCGTCCTGGCTGTCGGGATTGAGCTCCAGGACCTTGCGGTAGGCCCTTTCCGCGTCTTCCAGCCGGCCCTGTACCTTGAACAGGGTGCCCAGGTTGTTATGCAGGGACCCGTCGTCGGGAAAGAGTTCCAGGGCGTCCCGGTATGCCTGTTCGGCCGCCTCGAGGCGGTCCAGTTCGACCAGCACCGTGGCCACGTTGTTGTGGGCGCGGGCGTTGCCGGGCGCGTGCACAACGGCGAGACGGTATTTTTCCAGGGCCTCTTCGAACCTGCCCTGGAGGCGGAAGAGGTTGCCGAAATTGTAGTAGGCGTCGGCGTAATCGGGCTTGAGTTCGACCGCTCTCTGGAAATGCTCCCCGGCCCCGTCGAAGCGCTTCAGGTCCGAAAGCGCGCCGGCCAGGTTGTTGTGGTAGGCGCTGTTTTCGCCGTCGATCTCGATCGCCTTGGCGATCAGCTCGGCGCCCGTGAGCAGGGCCCCGCGCTGGATGTCCACGATGCCGAGCAGGTGCAGGGCGTCGGCGTTGTCGCGGTCCCGTTCGAGAACCCGGCCCAAGACCCGCCTCACCCTGCCCAGCCGCCCCTCCTTGAACAGGCGGATGGCCTCGTCGATTTTCGCCGCCGGCAGGAACGGGCAGGTCGGGAAAAGGTGGACGTGGATGTCCGCCTTGTAGCCCAGCTCGTCCATGGCCCTGAGCGAGTGCTGCGCCACCATGATGCCGGTGGCCTCGTCCGAGGCGAGCTCGTCGGGACGCTTGAACGGCACCTCGATGCCGAGCGCGCGGCCGATGGCGTCGTAGACGATCTTGCCGTAGGCGATTGTGCTCAGGGTTTCACCGGACCGGTCGCCGATTCCGTACAAGAAGACCGCACAGGTAAGTTCACCGCGAATGGCACAGGCCAAACGTCGTGCGATGGCGAGACGACCCGACCGTATCGCTGAGAACGTTGACTTCATCCTTAATCTCCTCTAGCATGAAGCGGTGCTCACCCGAGCAGAGCTTCGTTTCATTTCCTTGGTGACGCCGCGGCCACCGTTTCACTCAATAAGCGTACCCCAGCTTTTTCTGGTTGGTCGCTCTACTTCCCTTCTAATCCGTTGACGCCGCACGCCTCGGAAGAGGGTGGCGCGATCGCTGACCGAAAGACTTAAAAACCCTGCATCAAGTCCAACGAGATGGGTTGGATGAGCGCAGGGCATGGTGATGTGACCATGCTGATAACGCCCGGATACATTCCGGATAGGTGCAAGATAGACGTAGCGATGACTCGCTATCTGGGTCGAAACGAGGCAGATCAGGATGTTCCCGGGAATACAGAGGAACGAGCGGCGTGG
>JADFTO010000138.1 GCA_022560215.1 Pseudomonadota bacterium
GAAATGGACAATCGGCAATTGGTAAGCAGCGTGTAGAAATCGGCCCGCGCCCTCTCGGCGGTCATGCCCGGGGGAAGGCCCTCTTTAAGGTCCTGGAAGCGGTCCTCGGGCAGGTTGTGCCCGGCGAGCAGCCGCCACGGCGCGTCATGGAGCGATGTCCCGGGCCTGGCGTCGATGGCCGCCTGGAGCAGGGAAAAGCCCACGCCGCCGCCGCCGGCCGACACGATCACCTCGCCCGCGCCTTCATCGCCCGACGCGCTGGCCAGACGGTCCTCGTCCACCACGTAGCCCGTGTAGCGCAGGATTCCCTCCAGGCGCCGGGCGTGGGGGAAGGTGGCGTCCAGGGTCACGAAATCGGGATCGCCGTGCACCAGGATGGCGTCGAAATAGGATTCCGCCAGCTCGATCATCTCGTCGTTGCGTCCAGGCTTTTCCTTGATGACCAGGATGTCGCGCACCGAGGACACGATCTTAGGACGCGGGTCCATGGCGCGGGCGGCCTCGATCAGGGGCAGGATCTCGAAGCGGAACTGGCGCCTGCCGAAGGGAAAGAGCTCGAACACCAAAACCCGGGGCCGGACCCGGGCGAAGACCTCCAGCAGCTTGTCCCGGCGCCGCGCCCGCCACTGGTCGTCGACGACTTTGCCCGTCTCGTCGATGAGCACCTTGAAGGAGCGGTCGGTGACCCGGGCCGAGGGCAGCTGCACGAAGTCCGCGTCGCCTACGTCCAGCACGGGCACGGGCTCGCCCCCGGAAACCACGGTCACCGCCAGGCCCCGCCTCCTGAGGGCGCGGATGATGGAGGCCGCCCGCATGATGTGGCCGATGCCGAGCAGATGCTGGACGTAGAACATGACCGTCATCGGGGGCCCTCCAGGGGGACGTTGAGGCGGTCGATCAGCAGCGACCGGTCGCCGTCGATGAGGAAATTGTGGACGGCGTTGTCGTTCAGCTTCTGCGGCGGCTTGGCGGTCATGTCCCAGCCGCTGGCAAGGGCATAGGCGGCGCGGATGACGCCCTTGTGGGTGACCGCCACCGTCGCTTGGCCCAGGGCGGCGACGGTGGCGAGCCAGGGGGCGATGCGCCTCTGCACGTCCCTCGGGCTCTCCCCCTCCGGGGGCCGGAAATCGAGGCCCCGGCTTTCGTTGTCCTCGATGTCCCGGCCCAGTTCTCCGCGCAGGTCCTCGATGCGGAGGCCCTCCCAGCGGCCCCAGTCCATCTCCACCAGGCTTGGCTCCAGGTCCGGCTCGGCGCCCAGGATGCGGGCCGTTTCCACCGCCCTGGAGAGCGGGCTCGCCACCCACCTGTAGCCTTCCAGGTTCCGGGGGAGCGTCCAGGCGGTGACGGCTTCCCGGCCTTGGGCGTCCAGGGGGACGTCGGCCCGGCCCTGAATGCGCCCGTCCCGGTTCCATTCCGTCGGCCCATGGCGGATGAGGGCAAGGGGCGTCATGGGGTGGGTGGCTCCACGATAGCCCGCAAGGCGCTGTCCAGTGTGAGGGCCGCCCTTTCCAGGCCATGCTCCCTTAGCACCCGCCGCCGGGCCCTGGCGCCCAAGTCGCGCCGACGGCCCGCGTCGTCGAGCAGGCTGGCCACGGCTTCGGCGAAGGCCGCCCGGTCGCCGACGGGGATCAGGATGCCGGTCTCGCCGACCACGTCGGGGACGCCGCCCGCCCGACCGGCCACCACGGGCAGGCCGGCGGCCTGGGCCTCCAGGAAGGCCATGCCGTAGGCTTCGTTGACGGCGGGCCAAAGGTAGGCGTCCGCGGCCGCGTACAGGCCGGGAAGGGCGTCCGCCTCCTGGACGCCGAGCCACGCCACCCGGGAGCCGAGGGCCGCCAGCGCATCGCCCACCCGTTCCCGCGCCGGGCCGCCGCCGGCGATCAACAGGCGCCACGGGCGCTCCAGCAACAGGGCCAATGCCTGGCCCAGTATGCGGTAGGATTCGAGCTTGTCGCCGTCGCGCATCATGGCCACCGAGAGCAGCCAGGGCTCGTCCCCGTCCAGGCCGTGGCGCCGCGCCAGGGCGGCCCGCGTCCGGCCGCGCCCGGCGGCGGCTTCCAGATAGGGCGCGGTGTCGATGAAGGGCTTGAGGGAAACCTGGGGCCCGCCGAGCAGGGGGGCCGTGCAGACCGCGTCCACGGGATTGAGGCAGAACATCAAATCGGCCCGGGCGATGGCCCGCGCAGCACCCGCGTAGCCCGCCGCCCAGGGGCCGTCCTTCTGTTTCGGGGCGTGGGAGGCTTCGGCCACCACGTAGGCCATGCCGAGGGCCGCCGACACCTCGGGCCCCAGCCAGTCCGGCGCCTTGTGGTAGAGGTGATAGGTGAACCAGGCCCGGGGCCGCCGGTCGCGGGGCCGGGCCCGGTAGCGGCGGATCAGCCTGGCCGCCATCCTCCCGCCCAGGGCGGCGATCCGGGCTTGGCGGAAGGCCACGCCCTCGCCGTCGTAGCTGCGGAAGCGGCTCGCCGTTTCCACTTCGTGGCCGCCGGCCTGCAGCGCCCGGATCAGCAGCCTGGCCATGCGGCGGTCCCCCGAAGGGGCGGAGTGCGAGGGCGGCTTCATGGGCGAATAGAAGGCGATCAGCATCATTCCCGCCCGGAGAGGCCGAACTTGGCGGCCAGCCGGCCGATGGCGTCCTCGAAGTCGAAGCAGGCTCTGACCCTGGCGGCGCCCGCCTCGCCCAGGCGCCGGCGGAGTCCGGGGCCGGTGATCAGGCGCGTCAGCGCCGCCGCCAGGGCGGCGGGGTCGTCGGGCGCCACCAGAAGGCCGGTCTCGTCGTCGGTGATCAGCTCAGGCACGGCGGAGACCCGGGTCGACAGGCAGGCGACGCCCTGGCTCTGGGCCTCCATGAGCACGTTGGGCAGGCCGTCGCGGTCGCCGTCGCCGGCGACGCGGCAGTTGAGGACGAAAACGTCCGCCGCCCGGTACGCGTCGAGGACGGCGTCCTGGGATTGCGGGCCCAGCCAATGGATGCGCCCGTCGAGCCCGGCGCGGCGCGCGCGGCGCTTGAGGGCGCCGAGCAGGACGCCTCCGCCGATGTGATCGAGCCGCCAGTGCAGGCCTGGGGAAAGGCTCCCCAGCGCCTCGATGAGGCCGGGATATCCCTTCTTCTCCACCGCCCGCCCGACGGAAAGGATGCGCACCGGGTCGTCCGCGTCCCCGCCGTCGCGGCAGGAGCGCGCCTCGGAAGGCGGCGGAAAGCGGGAGAAATCGATGCCGTGATAGACCAGATCCACAGGGCCCGGCGCCAGGGAGGAAAGGTAGTCCACGTTGGTCCGCGTGCAGGTGACCATCCACCGGCAGTGCTCAAGCTTTTCCGCCTTCTCCCAGGCCGGCGTGGTCCACACGTCCTTGGCGTGGGCCGAGCAGCTCCAGGGCAGGCCGAGCATGATGGCGGCGTAACGGGCCACCGTCGCCGGGGTGTGCAGGAAGTGGGCGTGGATCCACTTGGCATCCGGCGGGAATTCGTGGGCCAGCACCAGGGCCTGGCCGAAACGCCGCACGCGGTTCGGAGTCGGGTCCCGCCCGAGGTCCGCGAGCCAGATCCGCCGCGCCTCGGCATATCCCGGAAGCCGGCGCTGGGCCCGCCAGGATCGAAGCACCCGAAACGGCTCCCGGTACAGGTATTCCGGCAGGTAGGTGGTGGTGCCGCCGATCTCGCGGTGGATGGGGTGGCGGCGGTCGTCGGTTGGGTGGCGGAGCGAGAACAGGCGGATATCCAGGCCGCGCTTCTTCAGGCCCAGGATCTCCTGGGCGATGAAGGATTCGGAAAGGCGGGGATAGCCCTTGAGGACGAAGGCGACGGCGGCGCCCACGTCAGGTGTTTTGTTTGACAAGCGATTGCTTCGCGGGAGAGGTCTTTTCGCTCAACCACGAATCCACCATCCCGTTGATGACCGACAGTCCGTCGAGGAGTCCCAGGATATTGATCCTGGACGGCTTCTCCTGGAAGGGAAGTTCGCGCAGCGCCCCGGCCATCTTCATGGGGTCCCTTTCGCCCGTGTCCGAGAGCATGCGCACCAGCCCCAGTTCCTGGGCGCGCGAGGCCCGGATGTGCTGTTCCAGGCGCGGGATGGTGCGGGGGATGATCAGGGCCCGCTTGTCGAAGGACAGAATCTCGCAGAAGATGTTGTATCCGCCCATGGAGACGATGCCGGTGGCGTTGGCGATCAGGCTTTCCACGTTGGCGTCGAAGGTGATGGCGTCGACCCGGTCCAGGCGGTTGACCCGCTCCATGAATTCCGACTGCAGGTTGGTGCGCATGAACGGCCCCAGGACGAGCAGGGCGGGATCGGGGATTCCCGGGTCCTGTTCGTAGGCGCGCAAGACCCAGTCGATGAGGCCGGCCCCGTCGCCGCCGCCGCCGGTGGTCACCAGAAGATAGGGCTCGTTGCCGGCGAAGGGGGCCATGGTGGCGATGGTGGAAGGGGTGGCGGTCCGCGACCAGTCGCGGCGCAGGTAGCCGGTGAACTTCGTTTTATCCCTGACCGATGCCGGCAGTTCCACGCCCTCCAGGGGGTCGCAGATTTCCGGCAAGCCGTAGATCCAGATGTGGTCGTAGAGGTCCCGCAAGGCCGGAACGACGTTCTTGCGCCGCCATTCCTCGGCCAACTGTTCGGGATCGTCCATGACGTCCCGGAGGCCGAGGACCAAAGGCACGCCCCGGTCCTTGAGCAGGGTCAGGGTGTCCTTCACCTCGCCGCGGAGCCCGAGGGGCTCCTTGTCGACCAGGAAGATGTCGGGCTCGAAGATTTCGGCGGCGTGGTGGATGAAGGACGCCCGCATGTCCAGCATCTCTTCGATGTCTATGTCGAGGCTGAGCGACGTGTAGCCCCCGTTGCGCAACTTGATGACCCCGGGTATGCGGATGAAATCCACCCGGGTGCGGAAATCGAAGCTGCCGATGATGGGCGATCCCGATAGGATGAGGACGGACAGGTCTTCCCGGTGGTCGACCAGGGAATGGGCGATGGTGCGGCAGCGCCGCAGGTGGCCCAGCCCGAAGGAATCATGGCTGTAGATCAACAGCCGCGCACGACTCCTGTCTTTGCCCATGACTGCCTCCGCCCGTCAGTGATTCCCCATGATATAACATGGGCTTAATAAATTGATCATAAAAAATCCGGCCGCCCGCCCCGGGCCCGTCACTCGAGCAGGATCTGGTGGCTGAAGGTGTCGCCGTCGCTGACCGTGATCTGCTTGAATCCCAGCATCATGGCGAGGTCGAGGAAGGTGAAGACATCCTCCACGTTGAAGTCTTTGAATATGGGCGTGGCGCGGGCGGACGACGTCAGCGTGGCGAGCAGGGCGCGGACCCTGTAAATGGTGTTGAGTTGTCCCGGCCGGTTGCTGATGATGATCAGTTTTTCGGCCTCCTCTCCCTTGGCGAATAAGGCGGCGCCGGGGGGGAAGGGCTTGGCCAGCATGGCGTTGACCACGGCCACGACGAAGGCGATCCGCCGCCGCCGGTCGGCGCCCGGCAGGGTCGTGGCCTTGGCTTCGTAGACTTCGATGGCGGCCGGTTTGGGATAGTAATAGCCCGCGTGCCGGTCCCTTTTCGCCGGCGGAGTCACGGCCGGTCCGGCCTCGGGCGCCGCGCAGCCCGGGACGGCAAGCGCTGCGGCCAGCAAAAGCAGTGCGGCGGACGAGGGCCATCTCATCGGTAAATAACCTCGGGTCGCGGGGGCGCTACTCTTCGCATACCCGGGGCGGCACCGTCCACGGTTGATTTCCGGGGGAAAATCTATACATGTCATGGGCGCGAAGGCGGGGAGGGCGTCCATGACGGACAAGGATATCGACCGGCGCCGGAAATTGACGCCGGAGCAGTACGAGGTGACCCGGAAGAAGGGTACGGAACGGCCCTTTTCCGGCGAATACAATGCCTGCAAGACCCCCGGCGTCTATCGTTGCGTCTGTTGCGGGGAGGCCTTGTTCGATTCCGCCAACAAGTTCGATTCGGGCACGGGATGGCCGAGCTACTGGGCGCCGGTAGACGCGGGCGCGGTCAAGACAGAATCCGACCGCGGCCTGTTCAGCGTCCGCACCGAGGTGCTGTGCGCCAAGTGCGGCTCCCATCTGGGTCACGTGTTCGATGACGGGCCGCCGCCCACTGGCCAGCGCTACTGCATCAATTCGGTGGCCCTGAAGCTCGAGCCCAGGGAGGAGCAGGCGACGCCCGAATTCAGTGGACGGCCGCGCCGGGATTCGGGAAAACCTATATAAAAGGTATAAAGAGAATAAGAGCCCCGAAATTGTGAGGAGACTGCCGCGATGTTCATACAGACCGAGACCATGTCCGATCCGGCTTCCATGAGGTTCCTGCCCGGACAACGAGTCTTGGACTCGGGTACGGAGGGCTTTCCCGACGCGGCTTCGGCCGGGCGCTCGCCCCTGGCCCAGAGCCTGTTCGAGATAGAGGGCGTCGCCGGGGTCTTCCTGGAGCCCGAATCCATCATCGTCGAGAAGGGCGAGGAAAAGGATTGGCAAATTCTTAAACCCGCGGTGCTCGGCGCCATCATGGAACACTTCACGACCGGCCGCCCCGTGATCGTGGATAAGGAACCGGGCGCGGAAGATTCCGCCGAAGACGACGAAGTCACCGCCAAGATCAAGGAACTGATCGCAACCCGCATCCACCCGGCGGCGGCCCAGGACGGCGGCGACGTCATCTACCGGGGCTTCAAGGACGGCGTCGTGCTGCTGGAGATGGTGGGCTCGGGATACGGCCTCAAGGACGGGGTCGAGAACATGCTCCGCCACTACGTGCCGGAAGTCACCGGCGTCAGCGATTTCCGGGAAGCCGAACCCAAGCCGGGCCTGGATACGCCGGCGGCCAAGGCGATCCAGGCGCTGCTGGACGACACGGTCAATCCGTCCGTGGCCTCTCACGGCGGGCACATTGCCCTGGTCGACGTGCGCGAGGATACGGCCTATATCCGCCTGGAGGGCGGCTGCCAGGGGTGCGGCATGGCCGACGTCACCCTGAAACAGGGCGTGGCGACGGAAATCCAGCGCGTGGCGACGGACATCGTCACGGTGCTCGACGTGACCGACCATGCCGGCGGGGATAACCCCTACTACCAGCCGGGCAAGGGCGGCATGAGCCCCATGTAGCCCGCTAGCGCTCTGACCCGCAGACCACGCCCGCCTCCAAGATGAAGGTCGTCCTTCTGTCCACATACGATTTGGGCCATCAGCCCTTCGGCCTGGCCTCGCCCGCGGCTTGGCTCGCAGACGAGGGCGCAGAAGTGGCGTGCATCGACCTGGCCGTGGAAAGCCTCGATGAAGGGGCGGTCCGGGAAGCGGGCCTGATCGCCCTCTACCTTCCCATGCACACGGCGACGCGCCTGGCCGCGAAGCTCATCCCGAGGGTCATCGGCCTCAATGCGTCGGCGCATGTCTGTTGCTACGGCCTGTACGCGCCGTTGAACGAGGAGTTTCTCAGGGGGCTCGGGGTCCGCACCATCCTCGGCGGCGCGTTCGAAGGGGAGCTGGCGGCGCTCGCC
>JADFTO010000321.1 GCA_022560215.1 Pseudomonadota bacterium
CGCTGGTCCGAGGACGACTTCGCGCGCGCCTTGCGTGACGGCGTGGCGCCGGACGGCAGCCATTACTTTCCCGTCTTTCCCTATGCCTCCTTTACCCTGATGACGGACCGGGACATCCGCGATCTCCGGGCCTACATATTCTCACTCGGCCCCCGGGCCACGCCCAACAAGCCCCACCGGGTGGACCCGCCCTTCGGCTGGCGCTTCCTGGTCCCTTTCTGGAAGTGGCTCTATTTCACCCCCGGGCCCTTCACCCCCGATCCCGGGCGCAACAGCCGATGGAACCGGGGCGCCTATCTGGTGCGGGCGCTCGGCCATTGCGGCGAGTGCCACACCCCGCGCGGGTGGCTGGGGGGACCGCGCGACGGCATGGACATGGCCGGAACCGGCCAGGGGCCGCAAGGCGGCAGCATCCCCAACATCACCCCGGACGCCGAGACCGGCATCGGCCGGTGGTCGGACAGCGACTACCATTCCCTCCTCAAGATGGGCATGACTCCCGACGGCGACTTCGTTGATGGGGCCATGGGGGAAGTCGTGGAAAGCACGACCAGCCGCCTGAACGAGTCCGACCTGCAGGCGATGATCCACTATCTAAAGTCGCTGCCCGCCGTCGGCAACAGGGTGGAAAAGGAAGAAAAGGACGAAAAGGGTGAAAAGGAACCCTGGGAATAAGGGCGCCTGGGATGGAAGGCGCGGCGCTTTCCCTTCGCGGCCCATTGGCGCCCGCCCGCCGGCGGCGCCAGGTCACGCCGGCAAGAGCCCTACCCGGCCCGGGAAGACGCGGCTGGCGATCCCACGTTGCACGGAACCTTGATTGGGAGTAGTAGTTAACGCCTTCGTTCCTTGATTGCATTGAGACCCAAATTGGAACGATGGGGGGCAAGGTGAACTACCCTCTTCTGCTGGCTTTCGTCGGAGCCACCGTCGTCGCCGGCGCCATCGGATTGAACTACCTGCCGACACAGGATGCGGAGCCCCCCTCCGCCCGACAGGCGCCCGCCGGCACCGGCACGCCCGCCGCCACCGCGAAAACGACCGCTGCCGCCGCGAAAGCGACCGCCACCGCCCGGGATCAACCCGCCGCCCCCGCGCCCCCGGCCAAACCCATCCCGCCGAGCTTCGACGTGGTGCGCGTCAACCCCAGGGGAGACACGGTCATCGCCGGGCGGGCCGAGCCCGGCGCCACGGTGGTCATCCTCGACGGCGGCAAGGAGATCAGCAAGGTGATCGCCGACAGCCGGGGCGAATGGGTGTTCGTGCCCGAGGCGCCCCTGCAAGCGGGAAAACGCCAGCTCAGTCTGGAGATGCGCCGGGAGGGATCCGATCCCGTGCTGTCCGACTCCGTCGTGGTCCTGGTGGTTCCGGAAAGAGGCAAGGACGTGGCCGGCCGGGACACGAAGGAGGAATCCCAGGCCCTGGCCCTCATGGTTCCCCGCGCCGGACCCGGGGCCAGTATCGTGATGCAAAAGCCGGGCGGCGGCGGCCAGGCGATGGAGAAACCGCTTGCCCCCGGTCCGGCGGCGTCCAAGACGACCCCATCCGCCGGCGGGAGCTTCCCCTTGACCGTGGACTCCGTCGATTACGACGACCATGGCAACTTGCATATCAGCGGCCGCGCCCGGCCGGGCGCCCTGGTGCAGCTCTACCTGGACAACGTCTTCATCGGCCTGACGGAGACGGATGGCGACGGCGCTTGGACACTGAGCCCAGGCAACAAAGTTGTGCCCGGGCTCTACACGCTGAGGGCCGATCAGGTGAACGAGCGGGGCATGGTCCTGGCCCGCGTCTCCCTGCCCTTCTCCCGCGCCGAACCCCTGACGGACATGGCGCCCGGCACCTTCGTCATCGTGCAGCCCGGAAACAGCCTGTGGCGCCTGGCCCGGCGCACCTACGGTTCGGGTTTCCAGTACGCGGTGATCTTCGAGGCCAACCGGGACCAGATCAAGGACCCGGACCTGATCTATCCCGGGCAGGTCTTCACCATGCCGGTGACCAATTAGGAATTGATTCCAGTGTCCTGAATCCGAAATTCGTATCAACGAATTTCGGTTTCGAAAGGACACTAACTTATTGAATCTAGTGTGATTCAGATTCCAAAATTCAGCCCTCTTAATGTGCTGAATTTCGGAACCATCACACTAGGGCGAATTCCATTCAAATGGAACCGCCCTGGGTCCT
>JADFTO010000139.1 GCA_022560215.1 Pseudomonadota bacterium
GCGCAAACGGGTGCTCAAACGCCTGAATTCACCGTCCACGGCCTGACGCCCACCTGAATATCCAACGCTCAATGGAGACACCCGATGACCTACATCGTTAATGATAACTGCATCAGGTGCAAGCTGATGGATTGCGTCGAGGTTTGCCCCGTGGATTGTTTCTACGAGGGCGAGAACATGCTGGTCATCCACCCCGACGAATGCATCGATTGCGGCGTCTGCGAACCCGAATGCCCCGTGGAGGCCATCGTTCCCGACACCGAGCCGGGACTCGAGAAGTGGTTGGAACTCAACGCCGATTACGCGGAGAAATGGCCGAACATCACCCGCATCGGCACCCCGCCCGAGGATGCGGACGAATGGCGGGGCAAGCCGGACAAGTTCCAGTATTTCAGCTCCAAGCCCGGCAAGGGGGACTGATCGGGGCCCCTTCCGCCTGAATCCGGGCCGGTTTTATTTCCCGGTTTTATTGCACTGCACAAGGGGCTGTTTTTAGCCCCTGAAATGTGGTATCGTGGCCCTGCCGGCCGTCCTTTGGGCCGGTATTGGTTGTTTGGGTTGAAAGCGGGTTCCGAGGAGCCCGTTTCCTAGATTAAAAGCAGTTCGAACAGTCCTGTCGGGAGACGCCTCGGCACGCGGGGTGCGGAGGCGAGGGTTATGGATCAGCGAGCGACCAGGAGGAAGAATGGCCGATAACTTCATGTGCAACCCGGGCGACTTCGTCGTCTATCCCACCCACGGGGTGGGAAAGGTGGTCGCCATCGAGACCCAGGAAATCGCCGGCTGCGAAATGCAGCTTTTCGTCATTTCATTCGACCGCGACCGAATGACGCTCAGGGTGCCCGTCACCAAGGCCGAGGTGTCGGGCCTGAGGCGATTGAGCACGCGCAAGGTCATGGAAAGCGCGCTCACCACCCTGAAGGGCCGGGCCCGCACCAAGCGCACCATGTGGAGCCGCCGGGCCCAGGAATACGAGGCCAAGATCAATTCGGGCAATCCCCAGTTCATCGCCGAGGTGGTGCGCGACCTGCACCGCAACGACAGCCAGCCCGAACAGTCCTTCAGCGAGCGCCAGATCTACGAATCCGCCCTCGAAAGGCTGGCCCTCGAGGTGGCCGCCGTCGAGAAGATCGACAAGGACAAGGCGGAAGAGAAGCTGGAACAGATTCTGACCAGGGATTCCGCGGCCTGACTCCCTAGACCCTCATCCACGCCGCCCGAGGAGGGGATGGGAGACGTCATCGCAACATTGCGCTCCGGACCCCGGTGTTGGGCCGTGGCCTCCATCCATGGCGAGGCCGATCGCTTGCGGGCCCTGCATGGCGGACTGGGCCGGCGCATCCTTCCTGGCGGCCCCCTGATCGCCGTCTGCTTCGACGGGGCGGGGGACTTGGCCGACAGCATCGAGGTTTAGGTGCCCGTCCCCTTCCGGCTCAAGATCGTGTCCGGCGGCCAGACCGGGGTCGACCGGGCGGCCCTGGACGTGGCCCTGGAACTGGGGCTGGAGGCGGGCGGCTGGGTCCCCCGGGGGCGCCCGGCCGAGGACGGGGTGATCCCGGACCGATACCCGATGGAGGAATGCGCGAGCCCGGCCTACGCCGAGCGCACCCGCCTCAACGTCCGCGATTCCGACGCCACCCTCGTTTTGACCTGGGGGGCGCCCGAAGGCGGCACGGCGCTGACCATCGGTATCGCCGAGGAAATGGAGCGGCCGCTCCTGGTCGTCGATCTCGAGGACGCGCCCGCCCCGGCACTGGGCCGCGCCTGGCTCGCCGAGCTGGCCCCGGGCGTCCTCAACGTCGCCGGCCCGAGGGAAAGCTCGGCCCCGGGAATCCACGGCCAAGCGGCCGACTATCTTAAACGTCTTCTGACGTCCTGAATGAGCACTAGTCGCGGACGGTCTTGACCCGGCTTCCGGGCGTCAGGGGCTGGCCCCTCGCCAGCCCGTTCAGGGTCTCGAACCTTTCCAGCCGGAAATTCTCGAACGGCATGCGGGCGGCCAGGCCCGCCGCCGTGTCGCCCGGCCCGACGTCGATGACGGCCAGGCGCAGGGGCCGGATGGCCCGGGCCTCTTTCAGGGTGAGGCGGCGGAAGCTGTAAGTGGCGCGCCGCAGGTCCGTGGCCAGGCGGCGGGTCCACTCGGGCGGCGTCAGGAAGCGGAAGCGGAAAATCCGTTTCCCGCCGCCCCGGATGGCCACCAGGCGCAGGTCCCTGGCCCCGTTGCGGGTCTGCGTGCGCCCGTGGCCGGTGGCCGCTTCCATGCCGTTGACGTCGATGATCTCCACGTCCCTCAAGGTGTATCTCCGGCCCCAGTCGCGGACCAGGTAGGCAGTGAGCGACGTCACCGCCTTCTCCGCCATGTCGAAGGCGATGATGGACTTCCCGGGTCCGCGGGCGATCACCTTGTCGGGGCTGTTGAACATGACGAAGCCCGGCGGAACCTCGAACCGGAAGCGGAGTTCACGATGGGCGAATTCGCGGCCCCGCCTGACCCCTTGGGCGACGTCGTCGCCGAAGACCATGCCGTCGATGCGCTCGAGATAGGCGTCGCGCTCCACCCTCAATGCGCCCCCGGGCGCGATCCGGGCCAGCCTGATGGCCTGGTTGACGCGGTCCTCGGTGCGCGGGTGGGTGGACATGATGTTGAAGGATTTCTCCTTGCCCGGATCACCCGATAACGCCGCCTCCAGCCTGTCGTTGGCCTGCAGCTTGCGGAGGAAGCTGGTCATGGCGGCAGGGTCGTAGCCGGCGCGGGCCAGGTAGCGGACGCCCAGCATGTCGGCCTCCAGTTCCTGCTCGCGGGAGAACGCCTGCAGATAGGCCTGGGTGCCGAAAGACGCGATGTTGCCGATGCCGGGCGGCGCCCCCAGGGCACCGCCGATGGCGCCGAGGATGTTCAGCCCCAGGTTCGCGGCCACGGCCTTGCTGTAGCGCTCCGCCGTGTGGCGGGCCACCGAGTGGCCGATCTCGTGGGCGAGCACGCCCGCCATCTCCGCTTCGTTGTCGGCCAGCGCCAGCAGCCCGCGGGTGATGTAGATGTATCCGCCGGGAAGGGCGAAGGCGTTGACGGCATCGTCGTTCAGCGTGGTGATGGTGTAGGGGAAGTCCGGGGTCTCGGACACCCGGGTCAGCGCCAGCGCCACGCGGCGCACGTAATCGGTGAGGCCCGGGTTCCGGTAAGCGCCGCCGTGCTGCTTGAGGATCTTGGGATGTTCCTTGGCGCCGACCTCCATCTCGTCGGCCCGGGACATGAAGGCGGTGAAGCTCTCCTTGCCGGTGGCCGGATTGACCGAACACCCGGAAAGGCCCAGCAGGGGCAGGATCAGGACGAGGGCGCCGAGGAAGCGTTTCATGGGACCGTTAATATAGGCCCCCGCCCGGGCCGGCGCCATGGCCCGGGGACTCACTCCGCCAGGACCTCGATCTGCTCGGGATGGGTGGCCTCGATGGAGGGGCCGTTGTAGCTCTTCAGCCATCCCCTGACCCTGATCCGCCGGCCCTTGAGGGCGAGCGGGTCCAGGGCCCGGAACAGCCTCGCGGTGCCGGGCGCGATGGTGACGGTGAAATCGGTGCGCCAGTCGGGGCCGAAGTTCAGGTAGGTCCGGCCCTTGACCTTGGCCGCGTCCAGCACCCGGCCTTCGACGACCTGGAAGGTGCCGATGGCGCGCTCCGCGTCCTCGGGCGCGATGACGGCGTAGAAATCCAGCCCCCAGATGCCCCGCGCCTGGGCCCGGGCCAGGGTTTCCAGTTCCAGCATGTCGGCCACCCGGGCCCGGTTGTCGGGAAAGCTGTAGACCCGGGCCATCCCGCGCTTCAGCATCTGGCCCTGAATCCAGGTGCCGTCCTCGCCCCAGAGGTGGGCCAGCAGGCGTCCGTGCCGGTCCCGGCGGCGGCCGCCGAAGGTGAGAGTCACCCTCTTGCCCAGGACCAGGTCTTGCAGCGCCTTCTTGGCCTCCTCGGCCAGGGGCCAGGCCTTGAAGCCGGGCCGGCCGAGGGGCAGCTTGGGCGCCTGGATGCCGACTAGGCGCACCTGTTCGCCGGCGGGGTGATCGAGAACCACCGTGTCCCCGTCCACCACGCTGGCGACCGAGGCGCCGGTCTCGGCGGCCCGCACCCCGGCGGGGCCGAGGATAAGCGCGATGACGAGGCATAAGGCGCGTCCCATGGTCCCGCCAGGATGGCGGGTCCGGGGCGCAACGGATAGGGAATTTTGGCGGGGCCTCGATTGGAGCGAATTCCATTCAAGTGGAATCGCGTCTTAATTCTGCCTCTGGCCGCTCGAGCGCCGCTGGGGCCTTATCGCATGTTTCCACTAACGTGGAAAATGCTCTAAACCGTCATTCGAATCCGCTTGGCGCTTTCGGCGCCTCGAATTTCAAACCGAGACCCGAGCGGGATTTTCTCCACCCATATCCCCATGCCGCCACTTCCCTAACCCGGGGCGGCGCACTATAAAGGCCGGCCATGGACTCCATCAGCGAGCGGATCGACCTCTTCCCCAGGATCGAGCCCTTCGAGCAGGGCGAACTGGACTTGGACGCCACCCACTCGATGTACTGGGAGCAATCGGGCAACCCCGACGGCGCGCCCGTGGTGTTCCTGCACGGGGGACCGGGCGCCGGGGCGGGACCGGCCCACCGGCGTTTTTTCGATCCCCGCCACTACCGCATCATCGTCTACGACCAGCGCGGCGCCGGCCGCTCCCGGCCCTACGCCGATGTCGGCGACAACACCACCCAACACCTGATCGCGGACCTGGAGCGCTTGCGCCGGCATCTCGGCGTGGAGCGCTGGCTGGTCTTCGGCGGCTCCTGGGGCTCGCTTCTGGCCCTGGCCTACGGCATCGAGCATCCCGAGTGCTGCCAGGGCTTCGTGCTGCGCGGCGTTTTCCTGGGCCGGGACCATGAACTGGACTGGTTCCTTTACGGCATGAAGGCGGTGTTCCCCGAGGCCTGGCGCGCCTTCGCGGGCTTCCTCCCCGAAGACCAGCAGGGCGACCTCCTCGGGGCCTATCACCGCCGCCTGACGGATCCGGACCCGGCCCTGCACATGCCCGCGGCCAAGGTATGGAACGGCTACGAGAGCCAGTGCTCGACCCTGATGCACGAGGGGCGGGCGGCGTCGGGGCGGGGCGCCCTGGCGCCGGCCCGCATCGAGGCCCATTATTTCCAGAACCGCATGTTCCTTGAAGACGGCTACCTGCTGGGAAGCTTAAGCGCCTTGCGTGCAATTCCGGCGGTGATCGTGCAGGGGCGCTACGACATGATCTGCCCCATCGCCACCGCCGACGAGCTGTCCCGGGCCTGGCCCGAGGCCGACTACGTGGTCGTGCCCGACGCCGGTCATTCGGCGCTGGAGCCCGGCATCCGCTCGGCCCTGGTGGCGGCCACCGAATCCTTCAAGTCCGGGCGGCGTCCTTGAAAGCCGCCCCGCTTTGCATATAAAAGCGGGGACATGGGTGAACGGCAAATGAGCATCAGGTGTTTTCATAGGGCACTGGCCGTGGCGGCATTCCTCGCCGCGGGCGGGGCCGCCGGGGCGGAGGAGCCCGATTTCCTGTCCTTCGGCGCCGGCTACTTCGACTTCAACCGCCAGAAGGACGCAGGGGCCGAGTTCCGGCTCGAATACCGCTCCCGGGTCAGGCTCGGGCCCCTCAAGCCGTTCGCCGCCGTGTCCGGGTCCACGTCCGGGCATTACCTGTTTTCCGGCGGCGTTCTCATGGACCTGTTCTTCGGCCGCCGCGTCGTCGTCACGCCGAGCTTCGCGCCCGGCTACTACACCGGCGGCAACAGCGAGCTTGATCTCGGCCACGAGCTGGAATTCCGCTCCCAGATCGAGTTCGCCTACCGCTTCGACGACCGCTCGCGCCTCGGCCTGGCCGTCTCCCACACCTCCAACGCCAGCATCGCCGACAACAATCCCGGCTCGGAATCGGTGATCCTCTATTATTCCGTTCCCGTGGAGTCCCTTTTCGGGGAGTGAGGGCGCCTTGATCGGGCCGCCGGGGGGGCCTAAAAAGAGCTTTCCGCGCCCGTAGCTCAGTAGGATAGAGCACCAGATTCCTAATCTGGGGGTCGCAGGTTCGAATCCTGCCGGGCGCGCCATTCCGCCGCCGGCGTCCCGCCGGGCGCGGGGCCGCCCTGAGGAAGCGCATGATCTTTCGCCAGCTGTTCGATCCGGTCTCCTGCACCTATACCTACCTGCTCGCGGGCCACGCCGGGGGCGAGGCGCTGATCATCGATCCCGTGCTGGACGGGGTGGAGCGCTACGCGGAGCTCCTGGGCGAGCTTGACCTGCGCCTGGTGAAGGCGCTGGACACCCATCTCCACGCCGATCACGTGAGCGGCCTCGGCGCGCTGCGCGACCGTTTCAACTGCATCACCGTGATGGGCGCCGAAAGCACGGTCGACACGGTCTCCATGCGCGTCCGCGACGGGGACGCCGTCGACATCGAGGGCCTGGAGCTTGGCGCCATGCACACCCCCGGTCACACCGACGATTCCTATTGTTTCCTGCTCCCCGACCGGGTGTTCACGGGCGACACGCTGCTCATCGGCGGCTCAGGGCGCACGGATTTCGAGGGCGGGGACGCGGCCGAACAATACCGCTCCATCTTCGGCAAGCTGCTCTTGCTCGCGGACGAAACCCTGGTCTTCCCCGGCCACGATTACAACGGCCGGACGGTCAGCACCATCGCCGAGGAACGAAGGCTTAACCCCCGGCTGCAGGTGCGCACCCTCGAGGACTACGTGGCCATCATGGACGCCCTTGATTTGCCCGACCCCAAGCTGATGGACACGGCCGTTGCCGCCAACAGGAGCATCGGCATCGGGCAGTCGGCCGGGGACCGGGGCCTCGGCGTGGACGACGCCCTCATGCTGAGGTCCAGCCCCGGCGTCGTCTTCGTGGACCTGCGCGAGGACCGAGAGAGGGCGCGGGACGGCGTCATCCCGGACTCGCTCCACGTCCCCTATGGGGGGCTGGAGCCGCGGCTCGGCCCCGGCGGCGACCTGGCGGAGCTGTTGGCCCCGGAGGGGCGGCGCGTGGTGTTCTATTGCAGTTACGGGGAGCGTTCGGCGTTGGCCGTGAAGATGGCCAGGGAATGCGGCCACGGGGCCGCCTATCACATCATGGGCGGCATGGAGGCCTGGAAAGGAGCGCAAGCCCCGGTCATCGGGGCCGCAGGGAAGGCCGAAGGCCCCTGAGCGGCAGCGGGCGCGGGGATCGCTTGGATCGGCCGGGGAAGCTAGTGGCCTGTATCAGCTATATTGTACTCATACGACGGCGTTGCGAGGTTTCCGGACGCCGCCCTTCGGGTCGCTTTTCCCGTCCCCTCGGGGCGTCGGGAAGGCTTGCCGATGGGCCGCCATCGCCTGCGCCTCCCCTCCTGCCGAGGAAACGGGAAAAGCGATCGTATGGGTGCACTTTAGCT
>JADFTO010000322.1 GCA_022560215.1 Pseudomonadota bacterium
CTTGCGCACGATATAGCCGGCGCCGGGCTCGGAGAGATCGGCGCGGACGACCTCCCGGGCATAGGCCTCGCCTTCCGATTTGGTCATGCCCATGCGCTCGGCCGCCCAAATGCCGAGGAGCTTGTTGCGCCTGGCTTCCGCCTTGAAGCGCTTTTCCGCGTCGAGCTTGAACTTGGCTTCTTCGCTTTTTTCCCGTTTCTCGAAGGCGTCTTCCATGGATGCCATACCCTCCCCGTGCCGATTCCTTACTCGTCATGTTAGGTGGGGACGTTCGGGTCCGCAACGGAATTGCCATCCCCTCCGGCGCGGCGTAAAGACTAGGGGCCCATGTGCACCGTGGTGATCCTGTACCGTCCGGGCCACGCGTGGCCCCTGATCCTGGCCACCAACCGCGACGAGATGGCGGACCGGCCCTGGAAGCCGCCGGCGCGCCATTGGCCCGACCGGCCCGAGGTGGTCGCCGGGCTGGATCTGCTGGCCGGCGGCAGCTGGCTCGGCTTAAACGATTCCGGAGTCGTCGCGGGGGTCCTCAACCGGCCCCGTTCCCTCGGCCCCCGGCCCCACTTCCGCAGCCGCGGGGAGCTGCCCCTGGAAGCCCTCGTCCACGCCGAGGCGGCCGCCGCGGCCGAGGCCCTCTCCCACATCGAGCCGGCGAGCTACCGTCCCTTCAACATGGTCGTCGCCGATGCCCGGGACGCCTTCTGGCTCAGGAACCGGGGGGACGGGACGGGCGTCGAGGCGATGGAAATCGAGGCCGGGCTTTCCATGATCACCGCCCATGACCTGAACGACCCCGCGTCCCCCCGGATAGCTAAGTATCTGCCCCTGTTCAGGGCCGCGGCCCCCCCCGACCCCGGGACCGGCGACTGGTCAACCTGGTCCCCCCTGATGGCCGCCCGGGACCATGAGGCGCCGGACGGGCCGGGGGGCGCCATGTTGGTGTCCGGGGACGGCGGGTTCGGCACTGTCACGTCTTCATTCATGGCGCTTGGCCAGGGCGATGAGGAGGGTAGGGTCTGGCTGTTTGCCGCCGGACCGCCGGGAGAGGCCGATTACGAACCGGTTTCCCTCGGCTGAATGGCCGCCCCAGCGCGCAGCGGCGGCCCGGCGACGTTGTGTTCGCAAGGCACAATTGCTATATCAGTTTCCTTATCCCCTCATAGCGGATTCAAATCATGGCCAGACGCAGACAGATCTACGAAGGCAAGGCCAAAGTCCTGTTCGAAGGCCCCGAACCCGGGACCGTGGTCCAGCACTTCAAGGACGACGCCACCGCTTTCAACAACAAGAAAAAGGGAATCATCACGGGCAAGGGGGTCATCAACAACCGGATTTCCGAATACCTGATGACCAGGATCGGCGAAATCGGGGTCCCCACCCACTTCGTGCGCCGGCTCAACATGCGCGAACAGCTGGTGCGCGAGGTCGAGATCATTCCCATCAAGGTCATGGTGCGCAACACCGTCGCCGGCTCGCTGGTCAAGCGCTTCGGCATGGAAGAGGGAACCCCCCTGCCGCGCTCCATCGTCGAGTACTATTACAAGTCCAGCGAACTGGACAACCCCCTGATCACCGAGGAACACATCACCGCCTTCTCCTGGGCGACTCCCCAGGAACTGGACGAGATCATGTCCATGGCGCTCCGTATCAACGATTTCCTTACCGGCCTCTTCCTCGGCGTCGGCATCCGCCTGGTGGACTTCAGGCTTGAGTTCGGCCGGCTCTGGGAAGGCGAAGAGATGCGCATCGTGCTGGCCGACGAGATCAGCCCCGACAGCTGCCGCCTGTGGGACATTAAGACCAACGAGAAAATGGACAAGGACCGCTTCCGCCGGGATCTGGGAAAGGTGGAGGAGGCCTACCAGGAAGTGGCCCGCCGCCTCGGCATCCTGCCCGAAAGCGGGCCAACGGACATGCAGGGCCCGAAGGTCATGCAGTAGGGGCAATGCGGGCAACGGTCCACGTCACCTTGAAGAAGGGCGTGCTCGACCCCCAGGGAAAGGCGGTGCGGCACGCCCTTCGGTCTCTCGGATTCGAGGGCGTCGAAGGCGTCCGCCAGGGCAAGTACATCGAAATCGCGCTGGACGAAACCGACCGCAAGAAGGCCCTGGCCGAGGTCGAGGCCATGTGCAAGAAGCTGCTGGCCAACACCGTCATCGAGG
>JADFTO010000323.1 GCA_022560215.1 Pseudomonadota bacterium
AGAAGGGGCTGGCCCACCTCGGCATCGGCGGCGGCATGGGCATCGCCATGTGCGTGGAGCGCGGCTGAACCACTTAACCTGTCGGAAAGGGAGTGTGTCATGAGCCGGGTAGCGATCGTCACCGGAGGGACCCGCGGCATCGGCCGCGCGGTCAGCGAAGCGATGAAGGAAGCCGGGCACGACGTGGCCGCCACATACGCCGGCAACGACGAGGCCGCAGAGGCCTTCAAAAAGGACACCGGCATTTCCGTCTACAAGTTCGACGTCGCCGATTTCGCGGCCTGCACGGACGGGGTGGCCGGGATCGAAGCCGATCTGGGGCCGGCCGACATTCTGGTCAACAACGCCGGCATCAGCCGCGACGCCATGCTCCACAAGATGACCGCCGAGCAGTGGAAGGCGGTCATCGACACCAACCTGAACAGCCTGTTCAACATGACCCGGGCGGTCATCGAGGGCATGCGCGAGCGCGGTTTCGGGCGCATCATCTCCATCGGCTCCATCAACGGGCAGAAAGGCCAGGTGGGCCAGTGCAACTACTCGGCGGCCAAGGCTGGATTGATCGGCTTCACCAAGGCGGTGGCCCTGGAAAACGCCTTCAAGGGCATCACGGTCAACGCCGTCGCGCCCGGCTACATCGACACCGAGATGGTCCGCGCCATGTCAGAGGAAGCCCTGAATACCAAGATCATTCCCCAGATCCCCGTGGGCCGCCTGGGGGAGCCCGATGAGGTCGCCCGCTGCGTCGTGTTCCTGGCCTCCGAGGACGCAGGCTTCATCACCGGCTCCACCCTTTCGGCCAACGGCGGCCAGTACATGGCCTGACGGGGGCGTCCGAGCCCCCTTCGGGCAGGGAGGCCGAGCAGATGCGGGAAAGTGCGCGGGGATCTGGCGGGGGTCTGCGGGGGTCTGCGGGCCGAGGCCTATTCCTCGGGTGCCGTGGACGTCATGGACAGGCGGGCGGAGAAATCCTCGTTCCAGTCCCTGAGCGCCGGGCGGTCGGCGCGCCAGTCATCGTCGGGAAAGCGGAAATCCAGCCAGCCCAGCATGCAGCCGATGGCGATGTGGCCGATGGTGATCCGGTCCAGCAGGTCGTTGGCTTCCTCTTCCAGAAAATCCAGCCCCCTGCTGACGGCGCCCCGGCAGCGTTCGGTCCACTTGGCAGACCGTTCGCCTTCGGGGCGGCGGGATTCCAGGAGCCGCCCGACGCCGGCGTCCAGGATGCCGTCGGCCAGGGCCTGGCGCCTGAGCGCCGTCCACCTGGCGCCGCCGGCGGACGGAAACAGGTTGGCCCCGTCGTGGAGACTGTCCAGGTATTCGCAGATGACCGGCGAATCGTAGAGGATCTCTCTGCCGTCGGTGATGAGGGCGGGAATCTTGCCCAGGGGGTTGTCCTCGGCGATGTCGGTGCCGGCGTCCCAGACGTTGGTGGGAATCCTTTCGATCCTGGATTCCAGGCCGGTCTCTATGGCCGTGACCACCACCTTGCGGACGTAAGGAGACGTGGGAGAATAACGGAGCTTCATGGCGCCCCAAGATAGCCGCCCCGCCCGGGGTTGACAATCAACCAATGAACTTTGAGATTTTCCGCCCCCGGAAAGCGGACAGATCAATCCGGCTTGGTTTCCTGGCACGCGCCTCAACCTGCTAAACTGCCCCAGCCATGTGGAACGACGCCGTCGATTTGCGGGATTTCTACGCCACCGGACTGGGACGGACGGCGCGGCGCATGATCGAGCGCCGAATCCGCGACGCGTGGCCGGACACGACGGGGCAGAGCGTGCTCGGCCTCGGCTACGCGACCCCGTTCCTGGGTTCCTTCCGTTCAAAATCGGCGCGGGTGCTGGCGGCCATGCCGGCCCCCCAGGGGGTCCTGCACTGGCCGGCGGACGGGAACGGCTTGACGACGCTTACCGACGAGCTGGACCTGCCCTTTCCCGACCTTTCCATGGACAAGGTGCTTTTGGTCCACGCGCTCGAATGCGCCGAGCGGGTGCGGCCCCTGATGCGCGAGACGTGGCGGGTGCTCTCCGACAGCGGCAGCCTCCTGGTGGTCGTGCCCAACCGGCGCGGCATCTGGGCCCGCTTCGAGCGCACCCCCTTCGGCTACGGCCAGCCCTATTCCCATGCCCAGATCCCGAGACTGCTGCGCGCTTCCCT
>JADFTO010000140.1 GCA_022560215.1 Pseudomonadota bacterium
TCCAGGCGGCCGGCGGCTCCATGGTCATGCTGGCCAAGGGCAACCGCTCCCCGGCCGTGACCCGGGCGTGCAAGGAACACGGCGGGTTCTATCTCGGTTCCATCGGCGGCCCGGCGGCCAAGCTGGCCCAGGACTGCATCCGCAAGGTGGAGTGCATCGAGTATGAGGAGCTCGGCATGGAGGCCATCTGGAAGATCGAGGTCGAGAACTTCCCCGCCTTCATCGTCATCGACGACAAGGGCAACGACTTCTTCGCCGAGTTCCAGGCCCCCATCCACGACGGCAACGGCTGAGCGCTTCCGGGCGGCTCGCCGTGATCGACTTCATTTTCGACGGACCCGCCGATTCCCCTGTCACCATCGCCCTGGCCCACGGGGCGGGCGCGCCCATGGATAGCCCTTTCATGGCCGCCTTCGCGTCGGGCCTCGGGGGGTGATATCCTGGGCCGGAACGCACACCCGTGACTAGAGTACTAGCGCTATAAAGGAACGTGATGCCCGTCGAACCGGCAACCCTCGGCGCCTTCGTCGTCGCCATCGTGGCCATCGTGATGTCCCCCGGGCCCGACACCATCATCATCCTGCGCCACACCCTGGCGTCTGGCCGCAGGGTTGGCCTGGCGGCCGTCACCGGCGTGCAGTTGGGCCTCATGGTGCACACCGGGCTGGCGGTGACGGGGATATCCCTGATCGTCGCCTCGTCGCCGGTGCTGTTCAAGACCCTGGCGGTGGCCGGCGCCGCCTATCTGGCATGGCTCGGCATCCTGGGTTTCCGGGACGGGGGCGCCGTCAGCCTGGACGCCCAGGCGCCGCCGGTGGGCATGGCCAGGGCGTGTCGCGAGGCCATCCTGTGCAACGTGCTCAACCCCAAGGTCATCGTCCTGTTCCTGGCGCTGCTGCCCAATTTCGTGGATTCAAGCCGGGACGACATGACGGCCCAGCTGGTCACCCTGGCCATTGCCCTGATCGCGGTCAACGTGTTGTGGCAGGCGCCCATGGCCTGGCTCGCCGACGGCATCCGCCGCTGGCTGGGTCGTCCCGGGGTGGTCAGGGCCCTGTCCAGGATCTCAGGTCTAGTGCTGCTGGCCTTCTCCGCCTACATGCTCTTCGAGCACCTGGGCTAGAGCATTTTCCACGTCAGTGGTTTCATGCGATAAGCCCGCTCAGGCCGAGAGCGGCCAAAGGCAGAATTGAGAAGCGAATTCCATTTGAATGGAATTCGCTCTAGCCAAGGAGGTCCCGTCATGCCGGTCCCGCCATCCGCTCAAGAGCCTGGTCCCCGTGGGGGGTATTTCACCGGCACCCTCGCCGCCGTCGACCCGGAGGTCCACGCGGCGATCGCCGGCGAACTGGCGCGCCAGCAGAATCAGATCGAGCTGATCGCGTCCGAGAACATCGTCAGCAGGGCCAGCCTCGAGGCCCTGGGCTCGGTCATGGTGAACAAGACCGTCGAGGGATACCCGGGCCGGCGCTACTACGGCGGCGCCCGGTTCGCGGACGCCATCGAGACCCTGGCCATAGGGCGGGCCAAGGCCCTGTTCGGCTGCGCCCACGCCAACGTCCAGCCCCATTCGGGGAGCCAGGCCAACCTGGCGGTGTTCCTGGCGCTCGTCCGGCCCGGGGACACCATCCTCAGCATGACCCTGGCCTCGGGCGGCCACCTGAGCCATGGCGCGGCGCCGAACCTGACCGGCAAGTGGTTCGACGTGGTCCAGTACGGCGTCAGGGAAAAGGACGGACTGATCGACGACGACCAGGTGCGGAGACTGGCGATCGAGCACCGGCCCCGGCTGATCATCTGCGGAGGATCGGCTTACCCGCGGGCCATCGACTTCGCCAAATTCCGCGCCGTCGCCGACGATGTGGGGGCCTGGCTGCTCGCCGACATCGCCCATTTCGCCGGCTTGGTGGCGGGCGGCCAGCACCCTTCCCCCCTGCCCCACGCCCACGTGGTCACGGCGACCACGTACAAGAACCTGCGTGGCGCGCGGGGCGGCCTGATTCTCACCGAGGACGCGGAGCTGGCCCGCAAGATCGATAAGGCGGTGTTCCCCGGCGTGCAGGGCAGCGTTATCCTCAACGGCATCGCCGCCAAGGCGGTGTGCCTGGGCGAGGCCCTGAGGCCCGAGTTCAAGGAGTACGCCGCCCGGGTTCTGGACAACGCCCGCGCCCTCGCCGCGGCGCTGATGGACAGGGGCGTCCACGTGGTCACCGGAGGCACGGACACCCCGCTCCTGCTCGTCGACCTGCGGGACAAGGGCCTTACAGGGGACCTGGCCTCGGACGGCCTCGAACGCGCCGGTCTGACCTGCAACAAGAACACGGTGCCGGGGGACCCCAAGCCGCCCACGGTGACCTCCGGGCTCAGGTTCGGCGTCTCCGCCGGCACCACCCGGGGCTTCAATGTGGCCGAGTTCGAGACCATCGGCCACCTGATCGCCGATGTCCTCGACGGATTAGCCACCGGGGACGGGGCCGCGGAAGGCGCCGCCAGAGCCAAGGTCGGCGAGCTCTGCCACGCCTTCCCCATCTACCCGGCGTGAGCCGTGAGCCCCGAGTTCCGCGACCATGTCCTCGACCTGCTGTCGCCCTTGGGGCCGGTCACGGCCCGGCGTATGTTCGGGGGCGGCGGGCTGTTCCTGGACGACACCATGTTCTGCCTCATCGCCGATGACGTGCTCTACATGAAGGCCGACGAAGTCAACCGCGGCGACTTCGAGGCGGCGGGGATGCCGCCCTTCCGCTACGCCCGAGGCGGCGGCACCGTGGCCTTGTCCTACTTCGAGGTGCCCCCGGACGTCATGGAAGATTCCGGCCAAATGGTCGCTTGGGCCCGCCTGGCCTGGGAGGCGGCCCGGCGGGCGGCGGTGGGAAAGCGCCGAAAATGACGCCGCCGGGAGCAAATTCGCGCAAGCGCTCGGTGCTGATCGCGGGTCATCACACCAGCGTCTCCCTGGAAGACGATTTCTGGGCCGCGTTGAAGGAGATCGCGGAGGCCCGAGGCGTCTCCCTCAACCGGCTCATCGCCGAGATCGACCGCGAGCGCGGCGGCAACCTGTCCAGCGCCATCCGGATTTTCGTGTTGCACAATCTCAAGGAGGCGCGCCGGGCCGGGGGAAAATGACGCCCCCAGGGGCAGGACCTAGAATCCCTTCAAGAGCTCCTTGAGAAAATCCTGGGGCTTGAACTTCTGCTCCGGCGGCGGCGGCGGTGGAGGGGGCGGCTCCGTCCCTGGCTGTTGAGGCTGTTGTTGTTGGGGCTGCTGCTGGGTCTGCCCACCCAGGCCGGGGATGATCTGCTGGAGGATGGCGCCGACGCCCTTGGGCGCTTTCTGGAGAAGCTTTTCGACGCCCGGAATGGGGATCGTCCCCAACCTGCTGGTGTCCAGCTTGACCGTGGGGGCATCCAGCCGGCCCTTGATCCGGAAGGGCAGTATCCGGGGCGCCTGTACCGTCTTGGCGGCACGGGCGATGATATTGGTCAAGACGTTTTCGGCCAACCGCACCTCGCCGGAGACGTCGATCAGCCACCGGGGCAGATCGACGCTGCCCCCGGCCAGTCCCGTGCCCAGGTTGGACGTCAGGCGAAGGTCGTTGGACTTGGCGATGCCCCGGTCCATCCTGAATGAGCCGCTGATGTCGGCAAGTCCCGTATTCCGTTTCTTATCCCCGAACATGCCGCCGAGCCCGTTCAAGGCGTTGACCAACTCCAGGGCCGCCGCCAGGGCCGTTCCCTTCGCGCCCGCCTTGACGTCGAGCCGTTGCAGGGACAGGGACCCGGAACCGCTCAAGGCGGAGACCATGTCGGCGACGCTCCGCCCGGCCGTGGCGAGCTTGATATTCACCCCCATCTTGCCGGTGGCCAGGCCCTTTCCCGTCACCGCGCGGGTGGCTTGGCCCACGTCCATGCCCTTGATGTCGAGCGCCGCCTGGATACGGTTGGGCGGGCCCGCTTCGAGGACCGCGTTGGCCCTGAGCACGCCCCCGAAGAGGGTGCCGTCGATGCGGGTGGCGTTGAGGGTCCCGTCCCTGACCGTCGCCGCCAGGTCCGCGCCGTTCAGCCTGTATGTCCCGTAAACGATTGCCGGGGCTTTCAGGGTTATGTCGGCGTCGAAGGCCCGCAACGCCGACAGGTCGATGGGATCCACGGGCCAGCGGCGATCCGAACCGGCCGCGGCGTGGCGGAAGATCCCTCCCGGGGCTGGATTGGCCGACCAGGCGGCGGGGATCAGGCGATCGATCGGACGGCCGGGAGAGGATGGCCGCCAAGGGGCAATCGACGCCGTTTTCTTGGCCGGCAGGAACTTCTCGACGACGATCTCGCTGGTCCTCAGATCCGCTTTGATCATCGGGCGGGCGCCTCCCAGGGTCGCCTTGACCGTGCCACTGAAGGTGACGGGGCCGGCCTGTCCCTCGATGGCGGACAGGGCCAGGGAATTGGGGTTCCCCCTGAGATTGGCCTTCAGGTTGAGGCCGCCGAAGCGGCCGGGCGGCCGGTAATCCACGCCCAGGGCGCGCAATAGGCGGGGAAGATTGCCGTTTCGGACCCTGACGGTGCCCGCGAACCCAGGCGACAACAGCTCCACGAAACCGGACAGGCCGACCTCGGACTTGGCGGCCCGAAGGGTGAGCTCGATCGCCGGTTTGAGCAGGGACCCGTCCAGCTTCCCCTTCACCGACACCGCCCCCAATTTGGCAAGGTCCAAGGGCGGTTCCTGTCCGGCCAGCCGGAACAGGCGGGTCAGGTCGGCGGCCCGCAACTGGAAGGCGACCCCCTCGAATTCCGGGACTTTGGTGATATTCCGCACAGTCCCCTGAATGTTTGCCGAAGCACCGAATAGATTGGCGATGCCCGCCCGGCGCACCGTCAGCTTGTCGTCGAACAGGGTGCCGTCGAACACCACGTCGTTGATGGGCGTCCCCTTGAAGACAAGGGTCTTGATGCGGACCTTGACGTTGGCGTCGAAGGAACCAAGCGCCTTCACCACCGCCAGTTGGCCCGCGGGGGCGGCGGCTTTCACGTCCTTCTTTTCGTTCTTTTTTGCCGCAGTTTTCTTGACCGGGGTGGCGCCGGAAGCGGGCAGATAGGCATCCAGGTTGAGGCGGTCCAGGGTGAGATCGGCGCCGAAGGACGGGCGGGAACTCAATGCCACGGTGATCCCGCCCGACAGCCGGGAGGAATCGAACAGGAAATCAAGATCGCTGGCCTCCACCTGTTCGGGCGTCACCATGATCTTGCCCGACAGGGTGAGTTTGCGAAGGCGGTGGGCCGGAATATCGGGAATTTCCACTTCGAGCCAGCCGAGAAGCCCGCGCAGGTCGCTGACGACGGTCTCGATCTCGCCTTCGAGGCGGGGCTTGCCCTCGGCGGCCGTGATGAAACCGAAAAACGCCACCTCGGTCCCCCCGGGAAGTTGGGCGGAAAGCTGGCTGATGGTGGCTTCGCCGTTGGCCAGTTCCAAACCGAGCCTGGCCTGGCGGATGATGCCCCCCCGGTAGGTGATGGTTTCCACCGCTACCTCGAGGACGCCGTTGATGTTGGCGGGAAGCTGGAAACCCGCCTCCTTGGCCGCCTTTGGGGCCTTCTTGGGGACCTGGAGTTCGATCGAGGCCTTATTTTGACCCCCCGTGACCGGGGTCTTCCGGGGTGCGCTGGGTTCGCGGGGTTTGGCTACGCTGGCGGGCATGGACAACCACTTGTCCAAGTCGATTCGGCTGACGGCCAGGTTCAGCGAAACGTTGGGCACCTCGCCCAATTTAGCCGAAAGGCCGCCCTTTGCCTGGGAAGTGCCGAGGCTGACGGCCAGGTCCTTGATTTCCAAATCCGTGGTGGTGGCGACGACGTCGCCGCTCAGTTCGAAGGCCTGTCCAAGGAGTCCGGGCAATGGGCCGGCGCCGGCAAGGGCCTGGATGAGTTCCGCCAAGCTCTTGCCTTCTCCCTTCACCTTGCCCTTGAACTTTGGAGAACCGCCCAAGCCCAAGAGGGCGCCGGCGATCTGCACCTTCGTGCCGCCGGGCTCGAAGCCAAGGTTTGCGCTGAAGGGAACCGTGCGCCCTTCGATGATCTGGCCGACGGATATGTCGTATTCGAGGGGAACCCCGCGCACCTGGGCCCGGCCGGACATCTCGAATGGACCCGTCATCGAAGAGGCGGCGATGCGGGCGTTGATGCCATGGACCCTCTCCACGGTGCCGCCCTTCAGGTCACGGTAGACCACGGTGCCGTTTTCGATGATGAAGTTATCCAGCCTGACGTCCAGCCTGGGTCCCGCCTTGGGCGCGGCCCCGTCGGCGGTTGGCGGGCCGGCGTCTTTCTTTTCCTTCCCGGCGGGGGCGGGGAAATCCCAGTTCCTGCGCCCGTCGCCGATGACCTCCAGTTCAATCACCGGGGTGTCCAGCTTGATGGTTTCCACCTGGATCTGGCCCCTCAACAGGGGACCGAGGGCGACTCGGATTTCCAGGGATTTCAACCGCACCATCTCGGTGGCGGTGGCGCCTTCCAGGTTGGCCAGGGCCACGTCTTTCACCACCAGGGCCGGCGCCGGCAGGACCGTGATCTGGATGTCGCCGTCTATGGTCAGATCGCGCCCGGTGATGGCCTTGGCCTGGGCCGCGATTTCGCCCTTGTACTGGTTCCAGTCTATGAGGCCGGGACCGATCAGCACTACCGCCACGAGGAGCACGAGGAGCCCGAAGGCGCCGAACAGAACTTTCTTCAAGACGGCAACTCCGCGAAGAGGGCAAGGAATCAGACCCGACGATCCGAACCCATGCGTGGGGAAGGCATCGCCTAAGCGATAGTAGTGGCTAGTCCTGCCGCGATCAAACCGAACGGAAGGGCCGCGCCGGGAGGCCGCTCTTAAGGCTTGGGCGGGGCGAAAATCTCCATCGGACTGTCCACGTTCCTGAGTTGGTGTTCGCCGAGGGAGTCCCAACCGAGGGGCAGTTGACCCGCGAATTCCCCGCTCACCAGGATTCGGCGGTCAAGGGTCTTTGTCATGTCCTCGAGGCGGGCCACCTCGTTGGCGGCCGGACCGATCACCGAAAACTCCGGGCGCTCCGGAACCCCGATGTTGCCGAACATGACGTCCCCCACGTGGAGCGCCAAGCCGAATTCGAACGTCTCCTGTCCCTTGCCCGACCGCTCCGCGTTGGTCTCGTCCTTTCTCCGTTCCGCTTCATGGGCGGCGGCCAGCGCCGCCTCGCAACAATCCCGCTTTTTCCCGTCCCCGAACGGGAAGATGGCGAGGACCGCGTCGCCGATAAACCGGAGGACTTCCCCCCCATGGGCGAGGACGGCGCCGGCCGTGCATTCGAAATAGGCGTTGAGGAGGTCGAGGAAGTCCTCCACCGGCATTGAGGCGGCCATTTTCGTGGAGCTCCTGAGATCGCTGTACCAGATGACGGCATGTAT
>JADFTO010000324.1 GCA_022560215.1 Pseudomonadota bacterium
CCCCCCCGGTTTGGGGCGGGGGTACCTGGCGGTCCGCCGGGGGGCCTCGGTCTTCGTCTACGTCAACCGCTGCCCCCACATCGGGGCGCCCCTGGATTTCAGGCCGGGGCAGTTCCTTAACTTGGAGAAAACCCACATCCTTTGCGCCAACCACGGGGCGCTGTTCAACATCGATGACGGGCGCTGCGTCGCCGGACCCTGCGCCGGGGACCGATTGGAAGCGGTGGCGACGGAAGTCAGGGACGGCGTCCTATACCTGGCGCCGGACAACGACACAGTGGAGGGACGGGGCGCGGGCCTTATCTAGGGTTTCTCCCTTGTATCGGGCTCAATTCCCGGCATAATCCCCTGAAAAGCGCGCCCAAGAGGGAAACGACGGGGCGCGAAACCGATCGTCGAGCGGGAAAAAACAGAGGGGAGGGAAATCATGGCTAAAGGCAAGAAGACCAGCGCGGCCGAGATCGCGGTTCACTGGAAGGAAGAAGGGCTGGTCCAGCCATCGCCCGAGTTCATCGCCCAGGCGAACATGACCGATCCGGGAATCTTCGAGCGCTTCAGCCTGGACAACTTCCCCGAATGCTTCAAGGAGTACGCCGACCTCCTGAGCTGGTACAAGTACTGGGAAACCACCCTGGACACTTCCGACGCCCCTTGCTGGAAATGGTTCGTCGGCGGCCTGATCAACGCCTGCTACAACTGCGTCGACCGCCACCTGCCCCTCTACAAGAACAAGGCGGCCATCCATTTCGTGCCGGAACCGGAGGACGAGCCGCCCTTCGCGCTGACCTATCAGGAGCTCTACGTCCGGGTCAACGAGTTCGCCCTGGTGCTGCGCCACGTGTGCGGCCTCAAGGCCGGCGACCGGGTCACCCTGCACATGCCCATGGTGCCCGAGCTCCCGGTCACCATGCTCGCCTGCGCCCGGCTCGGGATCATCCACTCCGAAGTGTTCGGCGGCTTCAGCGGCGGGGCCGCCGCCGACAGGATCGTGGACTCCGGCTCCCGGGTGCTGATCTCGATTGACGCCTACCATAGGGGCGGCAAGCTGATCGACCACAAGGTCAACGCCGACATCGCCGCGGACACGGCCAAGAAGCTCGGCCATGAGGTGGACAAGGTCCTGATCTGGCAGCGCTATCCGGGCCAGTACAATTCCCAATCTCCCCTCAAGAAGGGCCGGGACTTCCTGGTCCACGACCTGCTCAAGGACTTCGCCCGCCAAACGGTCGATCCCGTGCCCATGCCCGCCGAGGACCCCCTGTTCCTCATGTACACCAGCGGCACCACCGGCAAGCCCAAGGGGTGCCAGCACTCGATAGGCGGCTACATGGCCTACGTCGCCGGCACGTCGAAGTACATCCAGGACATCCACCCCGAGGACGTCTACTGGTGCATGGCGGACATCGGCTGGATCACGGGCCATTCCTACATCGTCTACGGCCCCCTGGCGCTCGCCGCCTCCAGCGTCATCTACGAGGGGGTGCCGGTTTACCCGGACCCGGGCCGGCCCTGGCGCATCGCCGAGCGCCTCGACGTCAACATCTTCCACACCGCGCCCACCACCATCCGCATGCTGCGCAAGGCCGGCCCCGACGAGCCGGCCAAGTACGACTACCACTTCAAGCACATGACCACCGTCGGCGAGCCCATCGAGCCCGAGGTCTGGCGCTGGTACCACGAGGAGGTGGGCAAGGGCGAGGCGGTCATCGTCGACACCTATTGGCAGACCGAGACCGGCGGCTTTTTGTGCTCCACCATGCCCGCCCTGCACCCCATGAAGCCGGGCAGCACCGGGCCCGCCGTGCCCGGAATCCACCCCGTCATCTACGACGAGAACGGAAACGAGCTCGGCGCCGGCGCCGGCAAGGCCGGCAACGTCTGCATCCGCAACCCCTGGCCGGGGGCCTTCCAGACCATCTGGGGCGACCGGGAGCGCTACGTCGAGACCTACTACGCGCGCTACTGCAAGGACCCGAAAAGCAAGGACTGGCGCGACTGGCCCTACCTCACCGGCGACGCCGGGCTGCTCGCCGAGGACGGCTACTACCGCATCCTCGGGCGCATCGACGACGTCATCAATGTCGCCGGCCACCGGCTCGGCACCAAGGAGCTGGAGTCTTCCGCCCTCACCGGCAGGGATATAG
>JADFTO010000141.1 GCA_022560215.1 Pseudomonadota bacterium
GCATTTCCATGACCCGGTCCACCATCTGGCTGACGGTCTGGCTTTCGATGGGCAAGCCCGTGGCCGGTGAATAGGGGACGCCGACGCGGGCGTACAAGAGGCGCATGTAATCGTAAATTTCGGTCACCGTGCCGACCGTGGAGCGGGGGTTGTGGGACGTGGTCTTCTGTTCGATGGAGATGGCGGGCGACAGGCCCTCGATGGCGTCCACGTCGGGCTTCTGCATGAGCTCCAGGAACTGCCGGGCGTAGGCCGACAGGCTTTCGACGTAGCGCCGCTGGCCCTCGGCGTAGATGGTGTCGAAGGCGAGCGACGACTTGCCCGAGCCCGAGAGCCCGGTGATCACGGTCAGGCTGTCGCGGGGAATCTCCACGTCGATGTTTTGCAGGTTGTGCTCGCGCGCGCCCCTGACGTGAATGCTTTGCATGGGACCCTATTTACGTTGAAGTGCCCGGCCCAACCGGCCAGGAATAAAGACAATGGCCCGTGGCGTAAAGGGGGGCTCGAGGCCCGTTTAAGTAACGGCTGCGGGTGAGGGAAGGGGAAGAAGGGTTATCTAAGCGACGCCGCGTTCCTTGCCCTCGGCGGCGGTCCTGGTTTCCAGGTCCGCGAGGGCGTCCTCGGCGCTGGTCCGCTTGGCGATGAGCACCTTGACCTCGGTCTCCATGACGCCGAGGCGCTTGCTGAACTCGGTGATGGCCTTGTTGTTTTCCTTCAGGGACTCGGTGACCGGCTTGACGTGGGCCTTGATCAAGGCCTCGTTCTGGCTTGAGCCCCGTTCCATGGATTCGGCCGAGAACCACAAGGCGACGAAGGCCACGAACAGCGCGATGGTGCCGATGAGGATGGACATTCTCGATCCCTTCCGGTGGCCCCTTGTATCCACAATATCATGTGGATTTGTGCAATATGAATACAAAATATGGGTGAATGGCAACAAAAAAACCGGGACCGCCCATGGCCGGCCGGCCTGATGGAGGGCCGCAGCGGCGGGGTCGGACCGGCGAGCGGATCACTCGCGGATCGTGTGTTCATGTTTCGTTCTTGACCGGCCCGGGAAAAAATGGGAATATCGCCGTCCGCCGGAAGCGGCGACCCGGTTATCCCCGGTTTCCACCGGAGGGGCCACTGGCGGGAAGCCGCGCGCCCGTTTAATGTGCCGGTGTTTCGAGTGAAAAGGGGATTCCATGGCAGGCAGCGTGAACAAGGTCATACTGGTGGGCAATCTCGGGCGCGACCCGGAAGTCCGCTATTCCCAGAGCGGCACCAAGATCGTCAACATGCGCCTGGCCACGGGCGAATCCTGGAAGGACAAGCAGACCGGCGAGCGCCGGGAGAAGACCGAATGGCACACGGTCGTCATCTTCGACGAGCGCCTCGCCGACGTGGCCGAGAAGTACCTGCGCAAGGGCTCCAAGATCTACGTCGAGGGCCAGTTGCAGACCCGCAAGTGGACCGGCAACGACGGCCAGGAACGCTACTCCACGGAAGTCGTTCTCAACCGCTTCCGGGGCGTGCTCACCATGCTCGACAGCCGGCGCGACGGCGGCGGCGCCCCGGACCGTGACGACGACCGCGACGCCGTCCCCGCCGATAACGGCGGCCCCGCGCCCGATAACGGCCCCGGGCCCGATAAAGTCGGCGGCGGGACGGACCTGGACGACGAAATCCCGTTTTAGGCGCTATCCGGGCGCCGCCCCCCGCCAAAGCTAAACGAAACGATAGACGCGGCCTGTCACAGGCCCCGGTGGCTTCGGTCAAATTGCGAACGACCATACAAATGGGTTCGCGAAATGCCACGAACGGCGCCCCGGCGCCGCCCGCCGATGAGGCCCCGGCTTTCCGGCAACGGGCGGTCCGGATTTACATTTAGTGTCATATTTCAATATGTTATGTGGAATGATCCGCGCCGCGGCCGGGGCAACCGGCATCGACGAAGCCACGGCGCGCAGGGTTTACGAGGTCATGGTCCAGGCCGCGGAATAGCATGAGGAATACGGAGACAACGGGATTTGTCCGCCGCGCGATTTGAACGTTATACTCGATCGGCTTACGGGAAATGGGGGCATGTCCGAAAATATCGCCGTGCTGTTCGCCAACGAAGCCTTTTACCTTGCCTTCGCCGGCGGCGATTTCGAGGCCATGGACGAGTTGTGGTCCAGGGAAGGCTTGGTCACCTGCATCCATCCGGGGTGGAATCTCCTTTCGGGACGCGAAGACGTGATGGAAAGCTGGGTGGCCATCCTGGCCAATCCCAACGCCACCAGGATCAAGTACCGCAACGCCGCGGCGACCCTGTTCGGGGAACTGGCCCTGGTGACCTGCTACGAGGAGCTGGAACAGGGATTTCTCATCGCCACCAACATATTCATCCGCGAGGACGGCACCTGGAAGATGATCCACCACCAGGCCGGCGCGTCGCCTGTCCCGCCGGAGGAAGAAGAGCCTGATTTTCCCGACACCATGCAGTAAGGGGGGGCGAGACCGATGCGCAAGATCAAGATGACCATCGGCGGGATCGAGATCACCGCCGAGTTGTTCGACACGCCGACGGCCGACGCCATCCACCAAAGCCTGCCCTTCACGTCCACGGCCCAGACCTGGGGAGAGGAAGTCTATTTCTCGACCCCGGTCGGCGTGGCCAGGGAAGCCGGCGCCAAGGCCGTGGTGGAGGCGGGAGAACTGGCCTTCTGGGTGGAGGGAAATTCCATCGCCATCGGCTTCGGCCCGACGCCCATCTCGGAGGGCGACGAGATCCGCCTCGCCGCCCCGACCAACATCTGGGGACGGGCGCTGGACGACGTCCGCGCCCTGAAGGGCGCCAGGAACGGCGATCCCGTCCGCGTGGAGCGCCTGGACACTTAGAACCTCCCCCGGACGCGCCGACCGGGGAATGATGGCGGATCGATTGGCGCCCTCCGGCAGAAGAGAACGGTATTCCTCCCATAGGCCGATGTTTGTTGAGCTTGCAAGGAAAAGCGGGCAAGATCACGGCGAATCAACGCTTGGCCCGGAGAGCGTGGTGGCGCTCCCGGGGGCCGTCGGCGTTTTTGCCATGGGGGACTGCCGCCCGAATGGACACCGCGTCCAATATGGGAGAAGCCAGGCTGCGCACGGAGGTGGCGGCCTGCACGCTGCTCCTCAACATGGAAGGCCTTCTCGGCTACAGCGGCCATGTCAGCGTCCGCCTGCCGGGACAGGACGCCTTCCTGATCCAGCCCGTCGACCAAAGCCGCGCCGAGCTGACGCCGGACCACCTTCTCGTCGTCGATTTCGAAGGCGATACCATCTCCGGCCCCGAGGGCGTGAAACCCCCGTCCGAGCGCTTCATCCATTCGGAAATCCTCAAGGCCCGGCCGGACGTCAACGCCGTCGCCCATTTCCATCCCGAGATCGCCACCCTGTTCACCCTGGTCGAGGACATCCCCTTGCGCCCGATGAAGAATCACGCCAGCCGCTGGGCCAGCGGAATCCCGGTGCATCCCGATCCCGGCCACGTGAATTCGCCCGCCCTCGGGCTGGCCCTGGCGGAGACCCTGAACGGCCATCAGGCCCTCCTGATCCGCGCCCATGGGGCCGTCCTGGTCGCCGAGAGCGTGCCCGCGATCCTGGTCGATTCGGTTCATTTCGAGGAAAACGCCCGGGCCCTGCAGCGGGCGGCGTCCATGGGCAAGCCCGCGCCGCTGACGGCGGACGAGATGGAGAGCTTCAGGGGACGCTTCAACCGGGAAAAGCATGTCGCCAAGCTGTGGAAATACTACCTGGGTAAGGGATACGGCTCGGGCGTCCTGCCGGCCGAGTGGGCCGCCATGCCGTGACTTTGATATCCGACACCAATCCTAAGGAGATGACCATGAAAGACGATGCCGGCTTAAATCAGGAACAGGACCCCACCGGCGGCGGGCTTGGAGCGCGGGACCTGAGCGCCATCACGCCCGAGATTCCCTATTCTGATCTCAGGGAATGGGTCGAGGAGGCGCGGAAGCTGGACGAGATCAGGGAGGTCGAGGGCGCCAGCTGGGAGAGGGACATCGGCATGGCCGCCGAGGTCGTGCTCTTGCGCGACGACGCGCCCTGCGTCTTGTTCAAGGACATTCCCGGCACCATCGAGGGCTCCCGGGTGCTCATCAACTTCTTCGGCGGCAAGCGCAAGAACATGACGCTCGGATTCCCCACCGACCTTTCCAAGCTGGAGCTGTCCGAGGCCTTCCGCATCCACTTCATAGCCGACCTCAAGCAGATCCCGCCCCGGGAAGTGGACGACGGTCCCATCCTCGAGAACGTCATGATGGAAGGCGACATCGACGTGACCCGGTTCCCGACGCCGCTCTGGCATGAAGAGGACGGCGGCCGCTACATCGGCACGGGCTCCTTCAACGTCACCCGGGACCCCGACAACGGCTGGATTAACTGCGGCACCTACCGGGTGATGATTCACGACGAGAAGTCCGTCGGCTTCTACATTTCGCCCGGCAAGCACGGCCGCATCATGCGGGACAAGTATTTAAGCCGCGGCGAGTCCATGCCCGTCGCCATCGTGGTCGGCGGCGATCCCATGTCCTTCCTCATGGGCTGCAGCGAGGTGCCCCACGGCGTCTCCGAATACGACGTGCTGGGCGGCATGCGGGGCAAGCCCGTGGACGTGATCAAGGGCAGGGTGACGGGCCTGCCCATCCCGGCCAACGCCGAGATCGTCCTGGAAGGGTTCGTCGAGCCCGGAAACGTGAAGCCTGAAGGCCCCTTCGGCGAATGGACCGGCTACTACGCCAGCGACATCCGCGAGGAGCCGGTCATGGACATCAAGGCCATCTACCATCGCAACGATCCCATCATCCTCGGCTGCCCGCCGCAGCGGCCGCCCGACGAGCTCTGCCGCTACCGGGCGGTGACCCGCTCGGCCCTGATCCGCGAAAACATCGCCCAGGCGGGCGTGCCCGACGTGACCGCCGTCTGGGCCCACGAGATCGGCGGCTCCCGGCTGTTCCTCGCCGTCGCCATCAAGCAGCGCTACGCGGGGCACGCCAAGCAGGCCGGCCACATCGCCTGTCAATGCCACGTCGGCGCCTACTGCGGGCGCTACGTGGTGGTGGTGGACGACGACATCGACGTCTCCGACCTGGAACAGGTGATGTGGGCCCTGGTCACGCGCTCGGACCCGGCGACTTCCATCGACATCATCACCAATGCCTGGAGCACGCCATTGGACCCGCGCATCCACCCGGACGAAAAGGCGAAGGGCAACACCACCAATTCACGGGCCATCATCGACGCCTGCCGCCCCTACCACTGGCGCGACCAATTTCCCAAGGTCAACACGCCGAGCCCGGAACTGGCCCGGGAAGCGCGGCAGAAATGGGGGTTCCTGTTCGACTGACCGGCCCCGGGGTTCTTTTCTAGGATTCCTTCGCCCGGCCCGTCCAATCGGGCGGGTTCTCCGCCTTGATGCGCCTGGCGTCCTTGGTCAGTTCCTTGATGGCGCCCATGATGGGCAGGGACAATCCCGCCTCGTCGGTCATGTTCGAGACCAGCTGCATGTCCTTGAGCGCCCAGGTGAAGCTCATGCGGTCCCAGTCCTCCAGGGCCTGGGACTTGCCCGAGCTGATGAGCAGCGCCTGGCGCAACTTGGCCAGGTCGATCCCCACCGCCTCGGACAGCCGGCCAGCCTCGATCAGGGCGATGCCGTTCACCCACAGCAGGAAGTTGTTCATGGCCTTGGCGAACTGGCCGAACCCGACCTCGCCCAGATGGTGGATGTCCGACGAAAAGGCCGCGTAGACGGGCTTGGCACGCTCGACCACCGCGTCGGTGCCGCCGAGGAGCGCCAAGAGCGTGCCTTCGTCCGCCGCCCAGCGGCCCCGGCAGAGGGGCGCGTCGCAGACGTAGACGCCTTTCCTGGCGGCGGCCTTCTCAAGATCCCTGACCGTATTTGGGGCGACGGTGGACGACACCGCGATCACCGTGCCCGGCTCCATGGTCTCCAGCAATCCGTCCTCGCCCGAGGCCGCGGCCATGGTCTCGTCGGGCCCCGGCTTGGCCAGTGTCTCGGACGTCATGATCCACGGCACTCCATCCGCGGATCATGGTATGGCGGCAGCTTTGACGATACAACCGCTGCATGAGCGAGACGAGCCGCATCCGCATCAACCTGTCTGCCGTCGAGAGCAACATCCGGATTCTCCGGGACGTCGTGGGGCCCGAGACGGTGATCTGCCCCATCGTCAAGGCGGACGCATACGGGCACGGTGATGCTCCCGTGGCTGCGGTTGCCCTCGAATCCGGAGCGACCTGGCTCGCGGTATCGCTGATCGAGGAAGGGATCCGACTCCGCGAGGCAGGTATCGACGCCCCGATCCTGCTTCTTTCCGAGACAGGCGCCGATTCCGTGTCTGACATTGCCAAATGGCAGCTGACCCCTACTGCATACTCGGTTGACTTCATTGAAGCCCTAGCCGGGGCAGACACCCCTCTTCAGGTCCACGTCAAGGCCGACACCGGGATGCACCGGGTCGGTGCTGCCCCGCCGGCCGTTCATGATCTGGTGAGTGCTGTCAATCGCTCGGCAAACCTCGCTGTCGCGGCTCTGTGGACACACTTCCCGGTCGCCGATGAGGATCCCGAATTCACCGCCCGGCAGATCGAGGTGTTTGACCAGATCGTCGCTGGTTTGGATCTTCCGATGATCCACATGGCGAACACCGCCGGCGCGGTCCTCTTTCCGGAGGCTCGCCGGGACATGTGTCGCATCGGCCTCGGTCTATACGGTCTCCATCCCTGCCCGGAGACTCGCAGCAAGGTATCGCTGAGTCCGGCGATGCGGCTCGTCACTCAGGTGTCCCACGTTCAGCATCTCGAGGCTGGAGCCCGTCCCAGCTACGGCCAGATCAAGGAGCTCCAGACCGATTCAACGGTGGTGACAGCCCCGGTTGGCTATGCCGATGGTCTGGCGAGAGGACTCTCCGAGTACGGATGTGCTCTCATCGGCGGGCACCGTTTCCCCTTCGCAGGAACCGTCACCATGGACCAGATAGTCATCGACGTCGGGGATGCGGACATCGGCATCGGTGACGAGGTGGTATTGCTTGGCACCCAGGGTTACGAAGAAGTGACGGCGTATGAGTGGGCCGAGGAGTTGAAGATTATCCGGGCTGCAGGTACGAGTACACCGTCGCTCAAGGGCCGCGAGCCGGCCAGTCTCGAGACCACGCTCCTTGAGTTTCGGAGTTATGTCCTTGCTGATCGAGTTTGCGCTCGCTTCACAGTCAAATTCGTCTCGGATCACTTCGGCGATCGCCTCCCCTTTTGGGCAAATGCCCTCCCGATTTCTTTCTTTATTAAAGGCT
>JADFTO010000142.1 GCA_022560215.1 Pseudomonadota bacterium
GGAGAGGGGGCATCCGCCAGCCGTCAACACCGGCGGGGCCGCCCGGGGAAGGGTGGAGGGGGGGGAGGGTGGAAGGGGGCGGAGACTACTCGGGGCACCAGGACCGGCGCCGGCCGCCGCCGTAAGGGCGGGCCAGGCCGGCGGCGATCAGGGCCTCGGAAAAGTCCTCGCCGCCGGGGACGCGCACCCGGGCAACCACCCGGCCCGCGTACTTGCCGTAGGTGATGTGGCTGAGGACCACCCGGCCGCCGGCCGCCAAGGCCTGGACGAAATCCCGGGCGCGGCGGGCCAGCCGCCTTTCCTCTTCGCAACCGCCGTTCAGCTCCGGCGCGTCGGCGCCGGCCAGGCGGACCCGGGTTTCCACATCCTGGCCCAGCCAGATGCGGGCGCGGACCACGATGGTATCGCCGTCGATCACCCCCGTCACCCGGGCCGGGATGGGACCGGGTATCACGTCTTCGGACCCGCCGGCGGCCCCGGCGAGCAGAGACAAGACCAGGAGGCTTAAACGGACGGTCGTGCTTATGGCGACCTCGCACTGCTCTCAAAGGAAGATTTTATTATAAGTTATACCACCATTCATAGTTTTATCACAGGCTAATTTCCCTCAGCGCCGGGCCGGGCCGGATCAGCATAGCCGAAAAGGGGGGAAATTGGAACAAAAAAGGAACATTTCCGGCCCGGGGCATTCCCCCGGCCGGGGGCTCAGAAGTCGATGCAGCGGCCCTTGCGCTCCCAGTCGCCGTAGCGGGTGGGATCGGGCCCCTTGGGTCCGCCGGCCTCGGCGGTCTTGGCCGGCGCCGGGCCGCCCTTGCCTTCCGGCCGGGCGTCTCGGGCCTTTCCGCCAGGCGCCGCCTCGCCATCGTCCGCGCCGCCGGGGGGCGCGTCCGGGGGCGGTTTCTGGGGTTCCTCTTCCATGGCGTCTCTTCCTAGTCCAATCCCGGCCATGGGCCAAGGATAATCCTGGCGGGAATGAGAGCAAACCCGCCAAGCCGGTTGCGCCGGCCCCACACCGTAGGGCAAGACATGTCCATGAACCTGAACCCCCGAGCCGCCGCCGCCCGAATCCTGCAAGGGGTGTTGGGCAGGGGCCTGCCCATGGACGAGACCCCCCTCGCCCGGCTGGACGGCCGCGACCGCGCCTTCGCCCGCGCCCTGGCCGTGACGACGCTGAGGCGCCTGGGCCAGATCGACGCCATCGTCACCTCCTTCCTGGAGCACCCGCCCAGGGACGCGGCCCTCATGGATATGCTCAGGCTCGGGGCCTGCCAGCTGCTTTTCCTGGGCACGCCCCCCCACGCCGCCGTCTCCGCGACGGTGGACCTGGCGGCCAAGCGCAGCCAAAAGAGGCTCCTCAACGCCGTGCTGCGCCGCATCGTCCGCCAGGGGCCGGGGCTGGCCGAGGCCCAGGACCCGGCCCGGCTCAACACGCCGGACTGGCTCTGGGACTCCTGGCGCGCCGCCTACGGCGAGGACACCTGCCGGCTGATCGCGGCCCAACACCTGGAAGTGCCCCCCCTGGACCTGACGGTGAAGGAAGGGCGCCAGGCGCTGGCCGATGACCTGGGGGGAACCTGGCTGGCGACGGGAAGCCTGCGCCTGGCCGCCAGGGGCCCGGTCTCCCGCCTGCCCGGGTATACGGAAGGGGACTGGTGGGTGCAGGACGCCGCCGCCGCCCTGCCGGCGAAGCTGCTGGGGGACGTGGGCGGCCGACGTGTGATCGACCTTTGCGCCGCGCCGGGGGGCAAGACGGCGCAACTGGCGGCGGCCGGCGCCCGGGTCACCGCCGTCGACCGCGCCCCCAAGCGCTTGCGGCGGCTCGAGGAAAACCTGCGCCGCCTCGCCCTGGAGGCCACCATCGTGGAGGCCGACGCGGCCCGCTGGCTGCCGCCCGAGCCCGCCGACGCCGTTCTCCTGGACGTGCCCTGTTCCGCCACCGGCGCCATCCGCCGCCATCCCGATATCGCTCGCCTCAAGACCCCGGCCGAGGTGAAGGTCCTCGCCGAGGTGCAGGACAGGCTGCTCATCCAGGCCCTGGCCATGGTCAAACCCGGCGGCGTCATCGTTTACTGCGCCTGCTCGCTGGAGCCCGAGGAGGGGCCGGACAGGATATCCAAGCTGCTGGGCTCAGGGGCGCCGGTGGAACGCATGCCTGTCAGCGCCGACGAAGTGGGGGGACTGGACCGGCTGCTGACGGCCCAAGGCGATCTGCGCACCCTTCCCTGCCATATGGATGGCGGCATGGACGGGTTCTACGCCGCCCGCCTCAAACGGATTTAGGGCTTAGCGTAGGCGGCGCAAAGGGCGCCGGCCAGGGCCTTCCCGGCGGCGCGGTGCCCGGCCCGGTTCCAGTGCCCGCCCGCCGAGGCCTCGCCCCCGTGCAGGCGCTCATTCCCGGCCTCCGCAATTGCGCGCAGGGGCTCCAGCAGGCTCACCGCCGGGATGCCTTCGGCCGCCGCCAGGCGGGCCAGGCGGCGGTCGGGGTAGTCCAGGCCGTCGGCCCCGAGCGCGGCCGCGTAGCGCCCCCTGACGCCGGCGTCCGGGTAGACCTGGGGCGGGTTGGTGAGGGTCAGCAGCCAGAAATCGGCCCCCTTGTCCCGGACCCTTCGGTTCATGGCCCGGATCAGCTCCTCGGTCACCGCCCAGGCCCCGGCCCAGGGCCCGTCGCCTGGCGCCAGATAGACGGCCCCGTTAAGCCCGGCGCCCAGTTGCTGGGCCAGGGTGGTCTCCCTGTTCTTCCAGGCGGACTTGACCCTAAGGTAGGCTTGGCGCGCCACCTGCAGGGTCCGCAAGGAATTGTAGAGGCCGTGCTTCACCTCCCCCCACGCCTTCTTGGCCTTGAAGCGGAACGTAGAGAGGTTGCTTGAGTCCAGGACCAGGGCGCCGTCCCGGATGACGAAATAGGGGCGGTCCGGATGGCGGTCCAGGACCCTTGAGTTGTTGAGGACGTCGTTGCCCGTGAAAAAGGCGAGCATCACCAGGTCGGGGGCGTACTTCCACACCCGGTCGTCCAGGACCAGGAGCTGCTGCGCCGTCCCGTAGCCGTTGACGGCGAAGCCGAGGACCTCCACGCCGCTTAGGCCTTTGCACCGGGATAGCAGGGCCTCCATCACCTTCCAGTAGGTGTCCTCGAGGGGGACTTCCCTGGCCTCGGTGAAGGAATCGCCCAACACCGCCACGCGGAAGGCGCCGTTGGCCTCCGCGTGGTCCACGTCGCGGAAGCCTTCGGCGTTGATCTTGATCCGCGTCCGCCCCTCCATGGCGTGGATGCCCTCGATGCCCGGGCGGGGCGACCAGCCGAGACGGGAGTCGAGCCGGTAGAACTCGGGGTACGAAATGCCCCAGGCGCGCAAGCCCACCTCGCCCATGGCGATGGCCACGGCGACACTGAGCGCGAGCGTGAGAATGTTTTTCCGGATCGGGCCCTCCCTTGTCCAAAATCCCCTATATAGGATCGAACCTACCCCGGCAATCCAGGAGGCAAGGGAGGAGAGCCCCTTTGCCCTTTGACTTCCCGGCGCTATCGATAGTAAACACCCGGCCAAGCGGAAAGGGTTGGGCCGTTGGCCGGAAAATTCCACGAGGACTACGCGAGAGAGATCGAAGCCGGCTCCGAGAAGTCCTTCGGCGTCGTCTTCGCCGTCGTCTTCGCCATAATCGGCGTCTTCCCCCTCTGGAAGGCCGGGGACCCGGCTTACTGGGCGTTGGGCATCAGCGCCGTGTTCCTGGTCCTGGCCCTGGCCCGGCCCGCGACATTGAAGCCCCTGAACCGCCTTTGGCACCTGGTCGGACTGGGGCTGGCCAAGGTGGTCAATCCCCTGGTCCTGGGTTTGATGTTCTTCTTCACCATCACGCCCATGGCGCTCATCATGCGGATGATGGGGAAGGACCCCTTGCGGCTCCGCTTCGAGCCCGATGCCGAAAGCTATTGGATCGAACGCCGGCCCCCGGGCCCCGAGCCCGAGACCATGAACAGGCAGTTCTAGGCATGGGATTCGTGTTGGAGCTCTGGACCTTCATGAAGGTCCGCAAGAAGTTCTGGCTGCTGCCGATCTTCGTCATGATGGCCATTTTCGGCGGGCTGGTGGTGCTCAGCCAGGGGTCCGCCGTGGCGCCCTTCATCTACACCATTTTCTGAGCGGGGATCCGCCTTGCGCGTCCTCGGCATCTCGGCTTTCTACCACGACAGCGCCGCCGCCATGATCGAGGACGGACGCATCGCGGCGGCCGCCCAGGAGGAGCGCTTCAGCCGCAAGAAGCACGATTCCCGGTTTCCGGAAAACGCCATCAACTTCTGCCTCGAACACGCAGGCGTCGGCCTCGGCCAAGTCGATTACGTCGCCTTCTACGACAAGCCCTTCCTCAAGTTCGAGCGCTTGGTCGAAACCTACCTGGCCTTCGCGCCGAGGGGCTTCGCCTCCTTCCGCATGGCCTTGCCTGTGTGGCTGCGCGAGAAGCTGTTCCAGAAGGACCTGCTGAGACGGGAGTTCGCCAAGTTCGACAAGGACTTCGACTGGAAGAACAGGCTGCTGTTCTCCGAACACCACCTCAGCCACGCGGCGTCCGCCTTCTTCCCGTCCCCGTTCGAGGAAGCCGCCGTGCTCACCATGGACGGGGTCGGCGAATGGGCCACCACGTCGCTGGCCATCGGCGAGGGCAACCGCCTGCGGGTGCTGCGGGAGATCCACTTCCCCCATTCCCTGGGCCTGCTCTATTCGGCCTTCACCTCCTACACCGGCTTCAGGGTCAATTCGGGCGAGTACAAGGTCATGGGCCTGGCGCCCTACGGGGAGCCCCGCTACGCCGAGCTGATCCTGGACACCCTCATGGACCTGAAAGACGACGGCACCTTCCGCCTGGACCAGTCCTACTTCGAGTACTGCACCGGGCTGGCCATGACCAACAAGAAGTTTCACGCCCTTTTCGGCGGCCCGCCCCGGCACGCCGATGACCCCCTGACCCAGCGCCACATGGACCTGGCGGCGTCGGTGCAGAAGGTGACGGAAGAGGTGGTGCTGAGGCTGACGCGCTCCATCGCCCGGGACACCGGGCTTAAGAACCTGTGTCTGGCGGGCGGCGTGGCGCTGAACTGCGTCGCCAACGGCCATGTGCTGCGCGACGGCAGCTTCGAGAACATCTGGATCCAGCCGGCGGCGGGGGACGCGGGCGGGGCGCTGGGCGCGGCGCTGGCCGCCTATCACCTGTACAAGGGCGGCGAACGCAAGACCGACGGCGCGGGCGACGCCATGCAGGGCGCCTACCTGGGTCCGGAATTGTCCGCCGCCGAGATCGAAAGCCGCCTGGCCAAGGCCGGGGCCAGGTTCTCCGTCCTCGACGAGACGGCCCTCATCGAGGCCGCGGCTGGTGCGCTCGCCGAGGGCAAGGCGGTGGGATGGTTCCAGGGGCGCATGGAGTTCGGGCCCCGGGCGCTGGGCGGGCGCTCGGTGCTCGGCGATCCCCGCTCGAAGACCATGCAGAAGACCCTGAACCTGAAGGTCAAGTACCGGGAATCCTTCCGCCCCTTCGCCCCCTCGGTGCTGGCCGAGGACGCCGCCGAGTGGTTCCAGCTCAACGATGCCAGCCCCTACATGATGCTGGTCGCGGGTGTCGCCGAGAACCGCCGCCGCGCCATGACGGAGGACGAGGAAGCCCTTTTCGGCATCGACAAGCTGAACGTGGTGCGCTCCCAGATTCCCGCCGTCACCCATGTGGACTATTCGGCGCGCATCCAGACCGTGCACAAGGAAACCAACCCCCGCTATCACGCCCTGATCTCGCGCTTCAAGGAGCTCACCGGCTGCCCGATGGTCGTCAACACCTCCTTCAACGTCCGCGGCGAGCCCATCGTGTGCACGCCGGAAGACGCCTTCCGATGCTTCATGGGCACGGAAATCGACCTGCTGGTGGCCGGCGACTGCGTGCTCGACAAGGAAAGCCAGGACCCGGCGCTGAAGCGCGACTACAGGGACGACTTCGATCCCGATTGAGGGGCGGACTCTAAAGCACTATCGGGCTAGAGCGCCCTAATCCGTGAATGTGTCGGCCAATTCCCTTAGTCTGGCCTTGGCGTCGTCGAGTATGGACACGCCGTCGCCGACAAGGAGGATGTCGAAGTCGAGGTCCAGGAACGCAACCACGCTTCTCCTGAGGCGGCCGGGGTCATCCATGACCCGTTCCGGCAAAAGCCCGAATTTGCCCGGCGGATTGCCGATGACCGCATCGCCGACGATCAAAATCCCCCGCTCAGGCCAGAAGAGGGCGGCCTCGCCCGGTGATTTCCCGGCGGCCTCGATGACCTCCAGCGGCCCGATCTTATCGGCGAATTTAAACTCGTCGTCGATTTCGGTTTCCTGGCCGCGGGCATGATCCGCATCCTCGGCGTGTATGGCTGTTTTCGCTCCGGTCCCGGCCCTTACCCTGTTAGCCGCCCGTGAATGATTGCGGTTGGTGAGTAGAATTCGGGCCACGCCTTCTCGAACGATGGCCTCGAAGTCATCCCCGGTCGGCTCCACGGGATCGATGCAAATGTTGCCGCTTGGATCCCGGATAAGGTGGCCGTTGAAGTCGTATCCGTGGGGTTCGGAAAACCACGACCATGTGAGGATATCGCTGACGATCTCGCGCATTCTTCGCTCCGTTTTTCTCCTCCGGCCGGCCGAATGCCAATGTAATCTACTTGGTGACGGAATGCTCTGCTTTAAGGGCAGCAACTAGATTACCATAGCATGAGAGACAATTCGAGCCGCTGGAATGGCTAGTACTCACTTTCACAATTCCGTGTCACGTACGATCGCTTTTCCGGGTTCCTCGGCAGGAGGGGAGGCGAAGATGATGCGGTGCCATCATCGAGCCTTCCCGACGCCCCGAGGGGGCGGGAAAAGCGACCCCGTGGGCGGTCCGGCCTGGCCCCCGGCGTCGTTGCCCGCCCCTTGTGATGGTCCACCATCACGGCGGAACGGGCGCCTAGCCGGAAACCAGGCCGGACCGTCGTACGTAATACGGAATTGTGAAAATGAGTACTAAGCGCGGCGGCAAGCCCATCCACGGCTGGCTCAACATCGACAAGCCGGCCGGCATGACGTCGAACGCCGTGGTCGGCCGGGTGCGCAAGATCACCGGGGCCGCCAAGGTGGGCCACGGGGGCACCCTTGATCCACTGGCGACCGGGGTCCTGCCGGTGGCGCTCGGCGAGGCCACCAAGA